>NZ_CP042265.1:300000-516857 GCF_007855645.1 Qingshengfaniella alkalisoli | reverse complement strand
GGTCGCCGTCTTCGGGAGGATGGGTTCCGATTCGCGGTGATTCCGGGTCCCAGATGCGGGAAAGGAGCGAACATCGCGAATCTGCCGCACACGGGGGGGCACCTGCCGAACCGGAAACAGCCACCTCGGACATGGATCAGAAACCCAGCTCCCGTAAGTTGGCACCTTTGCGATAAACCGCGACCCTGTAAATGGGTACCTATGAAATTCTTGGCAGAAGGCACCTTTTCTGGGACAATCAGGGCAACGAAAAATACGAGCAGGCAAGCTGATGAACAGGTTAAGCGGATCGGCCGCGAGGGACGCCGAAATTCCGTCCGAAATGCTGACCGGACCGTTACGGCGGTCGTCGGTGAAAAAGAATGTGGCGGCGATCCATGTCTCGGGCAAGCTGACATTGTTGCAGCGCAAGTTGTCGAATGTGCTGCTGCTGAACGCCTATGACGATCTGACGACCAAGACCAAGCATCGCATCGATGCGCGGACACTGTGTCTGATGATAGGATACAATTCCAATGACATGGATACGTTGAAGTCGTCGCTGCGCGGGCTGGCGGAGACGGTCGCAGAGTGGGACATGCTCGGCGAGGATGGCGAGCAGGAATGGGGCGTATCTGCCTTGTTGAGCTATGCGAAACTGAAGGGCGGGGTGTGTGAATATGCCTATTCGCCCGCGCTGGCGGAAAAACTGAACGATCCGAAAGTCTTCGCGCTGATAAACCTGAATATCCAGCGGCGGTTTACCAGCGGCCACGCGCTTGCACTTTACGAAAACTGCTATCGCTTTGTGCGCACGGGTAGTACGGGCTGGTGGCCTCTTGATCTTTTCCGGCGTTTAATGGGCGTTGATGGATCAAGTTACTACGAAGTTTACAAACATCTGAACGCCAAGATCATCAAGCCGGCCGTGGCGGAAGTGAACAGAACGTCAAATATCGAGGTGGAAGCCGAGGTTCGCAAACAGGGGCGTTCGGTCACGGATATCCGTTTCCTGATCAAGGAAAATCGACAGCTTCCGATGTTCCAGATCGACGACGAGGATTCCGTGCGCCTTGGGCCGGTATATAAACGGCTGCGTGGCCTCGGGGTCAGCGACCGGCTGGCACGGCAGTGGATCGGTGAGCATGGTGAAGACTATGTTCAGGACAAGTTGACTTATGTGTCGTCGCAAAAGGGGGTCAAAAGCCCGGTCCGTTACTTGTCGGCTGCGCTGCGCGAAGATTTCCGGAAAGACAAACCGGCGACGGTGGCACCAGATCAGGCGACGATTTCCCAATTGGCTGCCAAGAAGGTCGAGAACGAAGCGCGCGTCGACGCCCAGAACGCGAGGGACGCGGCGATCAGCGCGGAACGTCGCGTACGTGCCGCGAAGATGGACGTGGTTCAGAAGACCGCCGCCGCACGGACACCGACGCAGCGTGACGCGGACCGGCGTCTGTTTTTATCGCGACTGAACGGTGACCTGGAGCGCGAGGATTTTCAGCGTTTCGGCTGGGCTTCGGCGCTGAATGCACGGGCCATCTTCGAGTTCTGGGAGGATCTCGATCCCGGACTGTTCGACGGGGTTTCAACCTCTTAACATGACAACCTTGTTGCTTGAAACGTGAAGCACTCGCATAGTCGGTTGTGATCATGCGGAGGATTCAAGGCATGCGACAACTACTATTGGCGACTGCGGCGGCCGCGCTGATTGCCGGACAAGCGTTAGCTCAAGATGATCAGGCGGCGGCAGATGACACGGTTCTGAGCGATTCCGATCTGGATACGCTCGTTGCGCCTGTGGCGCTTTATCCCGATACATTGCTGGTGCAGATTCTGATTGCGGCGGCGAGCCCGCTGGATGTGGTGAAGGCGGAACGCCTGCTGCAAAGCGAAGAAGGCGCTGATATCGGCACGATCAAGTCCGATCTGGCGGATGAGGGGCTGGACGAAAGCGTGACCGTTCTGGCGACGGCGTTTCCCGATGTGCTGGGCGAGATGTCGGATCATATCGAATGGACCGAGTCGCTGGGCGACGCGATGATGGCCCAGGAAGACGATGTGATGGCCGCCGTGCAGCGGATGCGCGATCAGGCCATTGATACCGGCGCGTTGGTCAGCAACGACGAACAGGTCGTGGAAACGGATGACGACGACAACGTCGTGATCGCACCGTCCGATCCGCAGAAGGTCTATGTGCCGAGCTATGATCCGAATGTGGTTTACGATTCATCGCTCGATGACGCATTGATCGCGGGCGCGGTGGGCTTTGGCACCTTCGCGCTGATGGATGCGATTTTCGACGACGACGATGACTGGGACGATTACTGGGGCTGTCGCCATTGTGCGGGCTGGGATGATGGTCCGATCATCCGCGATCCGGAAATCAACATCGACGGTAACGTTATTCGCGGCAACGACATCGACATCAACCGCAAGGATGTGCGTGAGAAGATCAAGGACAACGATATCGGCTGGAAACCTGATCCGGCCAAGAAGGAAAGGGCGCATGAGAAGATTGCAGCGCGCCGCGATGAAAGTGGCAAGACCAGGCTGCCGATCAAGAAGGATGAGGCGCGCGGTGCCGAGCTACAGAAGAAGCTGCAACAGCAACCGGTGAACCGCCCCGACCGTCCGGCAGGTGCTGGCGCTCATGCGGCGGGCGTCGAGAAGATCAAGAAGAAGGCACCTGCTGCCGGGACTGCGGCGAAGAAGGCCAATATCAAGCGACCTGAGCCGGGCAACATCAAGAAGCCCAAGGCAGTCAACCGAAGCGCGATTCAACAGAAGGCGCCAGCGATCAAGAAGGCGTCGGCACACCCTCGGGCCCAATCCGCCATCCACAAGGCGGGTTCGGGATCGCATGCCAAGGCCGCGAAGGTCCGGGCCAGGCCGCATGGCGGCAAGATCAAGAGGAGATGAGTCGGATGCGTGTTGCAGTTTATCTTGCTGGCGTGATGCTGGCTTGCGGAGTGTCCCAGGTCTCCGCGCAGGAATACGATACCCCTGAAGCGGCACTTGAGGCATTGATCGATGCGCTGGATTCGGAGGAGCCGATCGATGCGGCGGCAGCGGTTGTCGGCGAGGGGTCGGCCGACTTGTTGAGCACGGGCGATCCGAAGCTCGACGACGAGAATCGCCTGCTGTTTGTTGAGATGTATGGCGAGGGCCATCGGTTCGAGATCGACCCCAGCGGCCCCGTCGTCCTGCACCTGGGCGATGAGGACTGGCCATTCCCCATCCCGTTGACCCGCACTGACAGCGGCAAATGGGGATTTGATGTCGAGGCGGGCAGGGATGAAATGGCCCTTCGCGAGATCGGCGGCAACGAGCTGGATGTGATTGATCTGATGCGGGCCTATGTGTTGTTGCAGGCCGAATACCGTCTAATCGATGCCGATGGTGACGGGGTGATGGAATTCGCGGGTCACATCCTGTCCAGCGAAGGCACACGCGACGGGCTGTTCTGGCCGGAACGGGACGACAGCCCTGTGGGCGATCTGGTCGCGCAGGCGGCGGCAACGGGCTACACCACCGAAGATGGGGTGCAGGAGCCGGAGCCGTATCTGGGATATTACTATCATATCCTGACGGAGCAGGGCGAAAATGCACCCGGCGGCGCGATGTCTTATGTGATCAACGGCAACCAGGTCGCGGGTCATGCACTTCTGGCGTATCCGGCGGAATACGGCGTGACGGGGATCACCAGCTTCATGGTATCGGAAAACGGCATCGTGCTGGAGGCTGATCTGGGCGAGGACACGCTGAGCATTGCCAATGCAATTGAAAGCTTCGACCCGGATGGGGCGTGGGTGCCCGTAGCGGACAGGTAATCCACAGGCCGACATAGAACAGTCGCTTTTCCGTCACGAAACTGTAGCGCGGCAATCCTAGAGAACGCCCTGTGTTATCAATTACGGGGACAAAGGGACATGCAACGCTTCTTTGCGATTTCGACGGTTGCCGCGCTGACTGCGTCGGCCAGCCATGCTCAGGATCTGCCGCAGGCGGGCAGCGACTGGTTCACGGACGCTGACGCTGTGCTTCAGCAGATGCTGGAGCGCCAGCCGATCACCGGTACGGCCAAGAACGTTATCCTTCTGGTTGCGGACGGCAACGGGGTTGGCACCAACTATGTTACACGTCTGTTCGCTGGTCAGCAGGAAGGCGGCATGGGTGATGACCACGTACTGCCCTATGAAACGTTCCCGAACCTCGCGCTGGTGAAGACTTACAACATCAATGCGCAGACGCCGGACTCGGCCCCGACTGCGGGTGCGATGAACACGGGCGTGAAGCAGCGCTTCAACTTGATCAACCTGAATGAAAACGCCATCACCGGCGACTGTTCTACGGTTGAGGGCAACGAACTGACGACCTTTGCCGAAATCGTGTCCGAAGCGGGCAAGTCGGTCGGTGTGGTTTCGACAGCGCGCCTGACCCATGCCACGCCCGCAGGTGTGTACGCGAAGACGGCGCACCGCAATTGGGAAGACTCCGTTCCAGAAGACTGCACCGCGCAGAAGGATATCGCGACACAACTTGTCGACCAGATGGAAGCCGGTGTCGTCGACTTCGCGATGGGCGGCGGGCGTCGTCACTTCGTGCCGGAAGGCACGGCGACAGATGAAGGCGGTGAGGGCGTTCGTGCTGACGGCACCGACCTGATTGCGCGTGCGTCCAACGATCTGGGTGTGCAATATGTCTGGAATCTCGAAGGGGCGAAAGGATTGAACCTGGACGGCTCGACGCCTGTGCTGGGATTGTTCGAAGACAGTCACATGCAATATGAGGCCGGCCGTGATCCGGAAGGCGAGCCGTCGCTGGCTGACATGACCAGGATGGCGATCGAATATCTTCAGAACAACGAAGATGGTTACTACCTTGAAATCGAGGCAGGTCGCGTCGACCATGCGAACCACGCCAACAACGCCGCCCGTGTTGTAACCGATGGCCTGGCCTTCGCCGAAGCTGTGGCCATGGCGGACGAGTTGACGAATGACGAGGACACGCTGATCATCGTTACTGCTGATCACGAACATTCTATCGCGCTGAACGGGTATTGCGGCCGTGGCACGCCGATCCTGGGCCTGTGCATGGACATCGACAATGAAGGCATCGAACATAACGGTGAACCGGTTCTGGCCGATGACGGCAAGCCTTATACCGTTGTCGGGTATCTGAACGGGTCGAGCTCGGTTCTGGTGGAGCAGGAAGACGGCAGCTACGCCGGTTCGCGTCCTGACCTGACGCAGGACGAGGCAACCGATGTCGACTACGTCCAGCAGGCGCTGATCCCCAAATCCTCGGAATCGCATTCGGGTGAAGACGTGGCGATCTATGCCAAAGGCCCATGGGCGCATCTGTTCGACGGAACCATCGAACAGAACTATATCTTCCACGTGATGAACCACGCGGTGCAGGCAGAATAATAACCCGTGCGATCAATTACGGGCGCTCCGATCCGGTCGGGGCGCCTTTGGCTTGAAAGATGACAACATGCTGAACAGACGCCGATTCATCGCAACCAGCGGTGCCGTGTTTCTGGCGCGACCGGGTTTTGCACAGGGCGAAAGCATCAAGCTGCGCGAATTGTATAACCGGGATCAGAGCTTTTCGGATCTTGCGAAGGAACTGGAAGGCACGCGCATTTCGGTGGACGGGTTCATGGCGCCGCCCCTGAAAGCGGAAAGCAGGTTCTTTGTGCTGACAAAAATGCCGATGTCTGTTTGTCCGTTTTGCGAAACGGAAGCTGAATGGCCCGATGATATCCTTGCGGTTTATACGAAGCGCATTGTCGACGTGATTCCATTCAACGTGAAAATCATGGCGCGCGGTGTGCTTGAGCTTGGTTCGAAAACGGATGAAGATACCGGCTTTCTGAGCATGGTGAGATTGACGGACGCAACTTATGCGTGACGCCGGATTGCCGCTCGACGTGTGTGATCTGGTCTTAACCGGCGATAGGGGCCGGGATATCGTGACCATTCCGCGTTTGACCGTTGCCGCAGGCGAGGCAGTTGGCTTGCGCGGCGCTTCGGGTGCCGGGAAGTCCAGCTTGCTGTTTGTCCTGGCAGGTCTGACGTCGCGGATGCAAGGCGGGGTGTTGTGGGGCGAAACGGATATCGTGTCTTTGCCTCCCGATGCACGGGCAGCATTTCGTGCGGATCATATGGGCATCGTTTTCCAGGACTTCCTGTTGTTCGAGGAAATGGATGCGCGCGGCAATGCGGCTGTGCAGGCGATGTTTCGAACTCGGGCACAGAGAGCTGCATTGCGCGAGGGTGCAGAACGAGAACTTGCGGCGCTCGGCCTGTCCGATACGGGACGTCGCGTGGACAGCTTTTCAGGCGGCGAGCGGCAGCGGGTGGCAGTTGCGCGAGCCCTGGCAGCGAAGCCACGGGTCATTCTGGCCGATGAACCGACCGCCAATCTGGACCGCGCGACCGGCGATCGGTTGATCGAGGATCTGTTGCGACTGCGCGATGGTTCCGGGCAAACGATCATTGTCGTCAGCCATGATGAGCGGTTGCTTCGCCGGATGGACCGGGTCCTGGTGATGGAGGGCGGTCGTATTGTCTGATCTTTGGCAGTCGCTTTCCCCGTTGACCCAGGATGCTCTGTTCCTGTGCGGTCTGCTGGCACCGCTTGTGGTGCTGGCCGGTGTGCTGCTGCGGGGCTTTGCGCCGCTTCCACTGATAATCGGCCTGTTCCGACGGTTCTTTTGGACCAATCTGGCCTTCGTTCTGCTGATCGCGCTTTCGGTTGGATTGGGGATCGGCCTGCTGTCGCAGGAGCGGGCTTTGCGGCAAGGGACCGCACAGGCGGCGGACAAGTTCGATCTGGTCATCGCCGCACCGGGTAGCGAGGTGACGGCGATGCTGTCGGCGGTCTATCTGCAACCCAACGCAGTGCCCCTTCTGGGCGGTGATGTCTGGGCGGAGATCGCCGGGCATGATGATGTCGAGATTGCCGCGCCGCTGGCTTTCGGCGACAGTTTCCACGGCCTGTCGATCGTTGGGACGACGGCCGCGTTCGTCGACTATCTGACAGGTGGTGGCGTGGAGGGCGCGATCTGGGAGAATCACGATCAAGCGGTGATCGGGGCGTCGGTCAATCTGGTCCTGGGCGATCACATCGTGCCCGCGCATGGTCATGGTGATGCCGCTGATGATCATGCGCATGGCGGGCATGAGTTCGAGGTCGTGGGCCGGATGGAGCCAACCGGAACCCCTTGGGATCGCGCGATACTGGTGCCGATCGAAGCGGTTTGGGAGGTTCACGGGCTGGCCAACGGGCACGCGCCGGAGCGAGGAGAACAGCTTGGCCCGCCTTTCGATCCGGATTACATGCCCGGCGTTCCGGCGGTGGTTGTCCACTCGACGTCCTTGCCGACGCTATACGCTTTGCGCAGTGCATTCGACAGTCGCAGCGATACGATGGCCTTCTTTCCCGGAACGGTGCTGGCGGAGCTGCATCGGCTGATGGGCGATGTCCGTCAGGCGATGTCGCTGATGGCATTGCTGACACAGGGCTTGGTGAGCGCATCGGTGCTGCTGGCGCTGTTCATCATGGCGCGGCTGTTTCAGAAGAACATGGCCGTGCTGCGTGCGATCGGTGCGCCGTCGCGGTTCATTTGCACGGTTTTCTGGTCCTATGCGATGGGGCTGATCGTTGTCGGCGCGGGTGTCGGGCTTGGACTGGGCTATGCCGCGGCGGCAGGGCTGAGCGAGGTGATCTCCGCGCGGACGGGTGTGCTGATGCCGGCCCGTCCGGGATGGCCGGAGTTTCATCTGACTGCGGGGTTCATTTCGCTATGTGCGGTTGCGGCGTTATTGCCTGCGCTGGCCGTGCTGCGCCAACCGGTGCTGCGCAGCTTGCGGGGTTGATCAATCCTTGGCCAGTTCGGCGCGCCAGTGATCGGCATAGCGGGCGAGCGACGGATCGGGTTGGGCGCTACGCATCTGTATAGGGGCGGATGTTCCCGGTGAAAGCGCAAGCATGGCCGCGCCCGTCGACGTGCCGGTGCTGGAGCCTTCAACCGCCATTGCGCCGCGACCCGTCGCGCTGGCCAGCATGGACAGGTAGTCCTCATTCGCGGCGAAGGGGCCTTCGACCAGCGTGGGGCCGTCCGCTCCGATCATGTCGAGGCATTGCGCGGTCATAAGCGCCAGATAATAGGATAGCGCGACCACGCGTTGCCCGGCGATGTCGGACGCGCCGACCCATCTCGCAGAATGGTCGGGGTAGGGGCCGCACCCCGTGACGACAGATGGCAAGAGGAACAGGCCTTTCGTCAGCACCTGCGCGCGATCTTCGGTCGTGGGATCGGCAAGTGCGTCGTCTTTGGTCAGTTCAAATTCCCGCCCGCCCATGAAGCGGGCAGAGGGCACCGGCTGGCCATGGGCGTCTACATTGATCAGGGTATCGCGGGCTGGATCCAGAGTGACCGGCTTGCTGCCGACTGCCATGCTGACGACCCAGGTGCCGGTGGAAACGACTGAGAACGCGCCGTCGCGGGCCGACAGATGCGGGTAGAGCGAGGCGTTGCTGTCATGGATGCCGCACAGAACGGGGGTGTCATCGGGCAGGCCCATATCGGCGGCCAGATCAGGTTTCAGCGGACCCAGTATGTCGGCGGCTTTGCGCAAAGGGGGAAACAGATCGGCCCAGCCTTCGCTTTTGGCCAGCGATGATGGCGCGCCCGCAATCGGGTTCCAGAGATCGGTATGACAGCCAAGCGATGTCGCCTCCGATGCCGCCACGCCTGTCAGGCGCATGGCCCAGAATTGCGGATAGGTCAGGATGTAGTGCGCCGCTGCCGCCTTCGGGAATTTGCGGAACTGCCAGTAGAGCTGTGTACCGATGTTCAGGCCGAGCGGCAGAAAGGGTGATCCGGTTTCCGTGAAGGCAGGGCGCAGCGTGGCATAGTCTGCGCGGATGTCATCTGGGATGGCAAATTCATAGTCCAGGATAGGCAGGACCAGATTGCCAGCCGCATCAACCAGTGCGGCGGTGGCGCCGTGGGTGGTGATGGAGATTGCCTGAATATCGTGCGATCGTGCGAGATCGCGCAACGCCGAGCGGATGAAGGACCAATGTCCGTCGATGTCGTAATGCGGATAGGGCGGGCCCGACAGGACGGCGTTGGGCCGCTTGCGGACCTCGGTTTCGCGCAGCGTGCCGGGATCGACCAGCGCGACCTTCAGATTGGTTTTCCCGATGTCGATGACTGCGATGCTGGGCATGGTCACGGCATATGAAAGACGGTTAGCAAGGGCGTTGCCACCGGCTCGTTGCTGGGATGGGTTTCCATGATGTCGGCCATATGTGCCCACCATTTCCGCATCACGGGATGCGCGGGCAGGTCTTCCATCTTGTGATCGTCGTTGCGCCACAGCACCGCGAAAAGCGTCGAAGTCTCGCGGTCCAGATGGATCGAGTAATCGCTGACGCCCGCGTCCTTCAACAGAGCAGACAGTTCCGGCCAGATTTTGTCATGACGGCGCTGATACTCGGCTTCCTGGCCGGGGTTCAGCTTCATCTTGAAGGCGTATTTTTCCATCATACCCTCCCGTAGCGGATCAGTGTGATCAGACGGGGCAGGGCGATAACCCCGATCAGCAGCGCACCGATAAAGATCGACATGACGATGCCCGGCACGTTCAGAAGACCCAGGCCGAAGGTGACCATGCCCATCACGAGCGCGGCGATGACGACACCGACGATGCTGCCCGAACCGCCCTGAATGGACACTCCGCCCAGCACGACCATGGTGACGATTTCCAGTTCCCACGCATAGGCGATGGATGGTCGGGTGGAGCCGAGCCGCGAGGTTAGACAGATCGCCGCGATGCCGGACATCAGGCCGGTCAGGACGAAGAGCGTCATCTTGATCTTGTCGACTTCGACGCCGGAAAAGACGGCAGCGGTCGGGTTGTTGCCGATGGCATAGACGCGGCGACCGAAATTGGTGGCGTGCAGCACGACGCCATAGATCAGCGCGAGCAGGACGAAGACAAGCAACTCGAACGTGAACACCCAGAACACATAGCCTTGCCCGAAGAAGGAAAAACTGGACGGGTAACCGTTGAAGGCCTCGTCGCCGAGGATGATGTAGGCGATGCCACGAAACAAGCTCATCGTACCGATGGTCACGACGATGGACGGGAGGCCCATTTTCGTGACCAACAGGCCGTTGAAGAGCCCACACGCCAGGCCGACAGTCAGCCCGATTGTCACAAGGCCCACCGTACCCACGTCGAATTGCAACGCATAGCCCATCGCGGTGGATGCCAAGGCGATGATGCCCGCGACACTGAGGTCGATCTCGCCCGCGATGATCAGAAGCGCCATGGCAAAGCCGATCATGGCTTTCTCGGTGAAGTTGAAGCTGGCGTCACTCAGGTTCCACGGGTCGAGGAAATAGGGCGAGGCGAAGGTGTTCGCCAGAAAGATCGCGACAGCGACGGCCAGCAGCAGGGATTCCCAACTGCGCAGCAATCGGTTGGCACGGCTGTTCAGCCGGTCGGGGATGTGGCGCGGGGTGGCGTCCGTCATGCTCATGAGGTGTGCTCCGCGGATTTCAGGATGACACGGCCCTTGGTCCGCTCGGACCGGGCGTTGAAGGCAACGGCGATGATGATCGCAGCGCCGGAAATGGCGAGTTGCCAGAAAGGCGAGATATCGACCACCGGCAGGGCATTCTTGATGACGCCCAGAAACAGTGCGCCAAGGACGGCGCCCCCGACGCTGCCGATGCCGCCCGCGATGGAGATGCCCCCGATGACACAGGCCGCGACGACGTCCAGTTCGAACCCGCCCGCAACATCGGTGTAGGCCACGGCGTAGCGCGACACCCAAAGATAGCCGCACAGGCCGGCCAGACCGCCGGAGATGGTGAAGGCCCAGAACCGCGTTCGCCCAACCGAAATGCCAGTGTAGACAGCCGCATGCGGGTTGCCGCCGGCGGCGAAGAAGGCGCGGCCAAGGCTGGTGCGGGTGGTCAGCAGGAGGAATAGCCCGATCACGGCGATGCCGATCCAGCCCAGCACCGGAAGGCCAAGGATTTCCATGCGGGGCAGGGATTTGAAGCCACCGCTCATTTCATGCGCGTTGATCCATTCACCGCCCGAGATCAGGAAGATCAGCCCGCGATAGATGGTCAACGTGCCCAGCGTCACGACGATGGGCGGGATGTCGAGCTTCCAGACAAGGATGCCGTTGAACGCGCCCATGATCAGACCCATGCCAATCGCCAGCGCGATCAGCACGACAACGGGCAGGTCCGGCATGGTGCTGTTGAGGATCGCGACAACCATGCCGGTCAGCGCGAGGTTCGATGCGACCGACAGGTCGATGCAGCGGGTCAGGATCACGACCATCTGGCCGAGCGCCAGCATGATCAGGATCGAGGTGTCGTTGAAGACCGATGCGAGGTTCGACGGCGCTGCGAAGCCTGAAAAACGTGTTTCGACCAGCACGATCAGCGCGAGGATCGCGGCCAGCAGGATGATTTCACGGGATTTGAATAGCTTGGTGATCATGCGGCCTCCAGACCGGCGGCGGCGCGGACAAGGGCTTCGGGGGACAGCTTGGCGCGGTCAAGTTCAGCGGCCATGCGGCCTTCGCGCATGACGATCACGCGATCGGACATGCCCATGATTTCGGGGATTTCGGAACTGACCATGATGACCGACAGGCCCGCTGCAGCCAGTTCGGCCATGAATTCGTGGACGGCGGCCTTGGATCCGACGTCGATACCCTTGGTCGGCTCGTCTAGGATGATGACCTTGGGCTGCGTGGCAAGCCACTTGGCGATCACGACTTTCTGCTGGTTGCCGCCCGACAGGTTGCCAACGTTCTGGTCCAGCGCGGCGGCACGCAGATCCAGCCGTTCGGTGTATTCGCGGGTGCGCTTGAATTCTTCGGCCAGTTTCAGAAAGCCGTTCTTCGATATGTTCCCGAGGGACGGCAGTGTTACGTTCTGAAAGATTGGCATATCGAGGATCGCGCCCTGCTTGCCGCGATCTTCGGGGACATAGACAATGCCCTGGCGGATGGCCTCGGCGGGCGACCGGACCACGGCGACCTGACCGTCGATTTTCAGTGCGCCTTTGGACGGCTTCGTCACGCCGAACAGCGATTGCATGAACTCGGATCGTCCCGCGCCGACCAAACCGTAGAAACCGAGGATTTCGCCGCGGCGCAGGGTGAAGTTGATGTCATCGAATTCCGTCGGGTGGCTGTATCCTGCGACGGTCAGCACCTCGTCCCCCGGATTGCCGCTGCGGGCGGGGAAGATCTGATCGACGGAACGGCCAACCATCAGTTCGACCAGCTTGTTTTCGGTGGTGTCGCGCATCATGCCGCTGCCGACCATCTGGCCGTCCCGGAAAACGGTGTAGCGGTCGGCGATGCGGAAGATTTCGTCGAATTTATGGCTGATGAACAGGATGGCCTTGCCGTCGGCTTTCAGGCGCTCGACCAGGTCGTAAAGTTCCTCGATTTCTTTCTGGCTGAGCGCGGCGGTGGGTTCGTCCATGACGACGACGCGGGCCTCGACCGACAGTGCACGGGAAATCGCGACGAGGTGCTTGTTGGCGATGCCCAGTTCGCGCAGCTTGATGGTTGGGTCGATATCGGCACCCACGCGGGTCAGGATGTCCTTCGCGCGGCGGTTCATCGTTTTCCAGTCGATCAGGCCGAACCGGGCACGGGGCGCATGGCCGAGGAAGATGTTCTCGGCAACGGACAGATCATCGAACAGGACGGTTTCCTGGTGGATCGCGGTCACGCCGGCCTGTGCTGCGGCGGTCGCGCCGGGAAAGTTCGTGGGCGTGCCATCCACGCGGATCTCGCCGGCTGTCGGCTGGTGGATGCCGGTCAGCACCTTCACGAGCGTCGATTTCCCCGCACCGTTTTCGCCGATCAGTGCAGTCACCTGACCGGGGTAGAGCGCGAGATCGACGCCGGACAGCGCCTTCACACCCGGAAATTCCTTGGTAATGCCGTTCAGTTCGAGAACAGGGCGCAGGTCATCCGGCGCAGCCCTGTCCGGCTGTTCTTCTATTGCCATGTTCTGTCTGCCTGTAGGTGGGGCGGGACCGGAGTGGCCGGTCCCGCGTGACGATCAGAATACGTCTTTGAATTCGTCGATATTGCTGGCGTCGTATTTGAAGGGCTCGGACATCGCCGCTTCGTTGTTGTCGTCCAGCGTCGCGGTGCCCATGCGGCCCATGTTGAGTTCCGCGCCCGGAGCGGCCTCGGCCCCTTGTACCAGGTCATAGGCCAGCATGGTCGTGGCATAGCCCAGATCGACGGGGTTCCAGATTGCGAAGGATTTGGATGCGCCCGATTCAATTGCGCCTGCCATCTCGGACGGAAGGCCAAGTCCGGTCACGTTGACTTCGCCGACCTTACCCGCGTCGGCAACGGCCTGCGCGGCAGCGACGATACCCACGGATGTAGGTGCGATGATCGCATCGAGATCGGGATAGGTTTGCATCAAACCCTGGGTTTCACGGTATGATTTATCTGCCAGATCATCGCCGTAGACCGTGCCGACGACTTCGATGTCGGGGTACTGGTCCATGACCTTGTTCATTTCCTCGATCCAGATGTTCTGGTTCGTGGAGGTCGAGGTTGCGGACAGAACGGCGACCTGGCCGCCTTCGGGCAGCTCATCGGCGGCAAGCTTGATGATGGTCTGGCCAATCAGTTCGTTCGAGGAGGGCGACAGGTGCATCTGGCGACCTTCCGGGGCGACGCCCGAGTCCCAGCTGATCACGGTGATGCCGCGTTGCATGGCCTTTTTCAGCGCAGGCACGACTGCGTCGGGATCGTTGGCTGAAATCGCGATGGCGTCCACGCGCTGCGCGATGAGCGAATTGATGACTTCGATTTGGCCTTCGGCGGTGGTCGATGTCGGGCCGGTGTAGATGATTTCGACGTTGCCGAGTTCTTCGGCAGCTTCTTCCGCGCCGCGATTGGCGGCCTCGAAGAACCCGTTGCCCAGCGATTTGACAACCAGCGCGATACGGACATCGTCCTGTGCCATGGCGGCGGTGGAGCCAAGCAGCGCCGCGCCCAGCGTCAGGCCGCCAACAAGTGTTTTCAGGGTTTTCATGTCTTCCTCCCAGTTACATCCCGGCCTAGCTGGCGCGGGCATCCTCTTTATCCGTGGCAGCGGTTGGCACCACGGTCAGCACAACCCCTGCGGCCTCCAGAATGGCAGCATGGGCATCTTCGATCCCGTCATCGGTGATGACGGAGGTGATCCGGTCTAGTGCGCACAGGATCAGGCTGGACCTGCGCTTGAACTTTGAACTGTCGGCCAGAACGACGATTTCATCTGCTTGGCCGATGAGCTTTTCTTCCGCCTGAATGATCAGCGGGTCTTGTTCCATGACGCCAAGACGCCCAATGCTCTGACAGCCCATGAAGACGCGCCGCGCATAGAAATTGCGGGTCACGTCATTGTCGAACGGGCTGAGCACGATGTTCTGTTCGCGGTAGATCGTGCCGCCAGACAGCATCACGGTGTTCTTCGTGTGCTTGAGCAGATGCTCGGCGATCGGAAACGAGTTGGTGAACACCTGGCAGCGCTTGTTGGCGAGCGGATGGACCATCTGGAAGGTGGTCGTGCCGCCGTTGATGATGATCGGGTCGCCTTCGTCGCACATCTCGACCGCGGCCCGCGCGATTGCGCGTTTTTGCGCAATGTTGACCGATTGGTTCAGGGCGAAGGGGCGACCTGCCAATCCAACGAACTGTGGCGGCGTCAACGATTCAGCGCCTCCGCGCACACGGCGCAGTTTTTTCTGCATATGAAGGGTTGCGATGTCGCGGCGGATCGTCGCCTCGGACGCTTCGGTCATCTCGACCATTTCCGCAACGGTCACGACCGGTTTGGCCTGAACGGCGGATAAAATGACCCTGTGGCGTTCCGATTCGTGCATGATCCTCTCCCTTATGCTCAGTTTTGTCCGTAAAACGATCCCTGTCAATCATAAATGGTCGTCAGAAAATGTTTCATGAGCGAAGATGATCGTTTGTGATTGACAAGCTGCCGTCTTTCGTCAAGCATCGCGCCGGAACGTCAGTGGCGCCAGACGCGCCGAGGGAGGACAGCATCATGTCGAATACTTCGCCAGCCGCGCGGCTTGAAAACCTGTGGAATGACGCGACCGCGCAGGGAATGTCGGAATCGGAAAAGCTTCTTTACCGGTCCAACCTTCTTGGGTCCGACAAGCGCGTGACCAACTACGGCGGCGGCAACACATCCGCAAAGGTGATGGAAACCGACCCTCTGACCGGGGAACAGGTCGAGGTGCTGTGGGTCAAGGGATCCGGCGGCGACATCGGTACGATGAAGATGGATGGCTTTGCCACGCTTTACATGGACAAGCTGAACGCGCTGAAAGGTCTGTATCGCGGGGTCGAGTTCGAAGACGAGATGGTCGGCTACCTGCCGCATTGTACCTTCAATCTGAACAGCCGCGCGGCTTCGATCGACACGCCGCTGCACGCCTATGTCCCGCGCAAGCACGTGGATCACGTCCATCCTGACGCGGCGATCGCGATTGCCGCATCGGTGAATTCCAAGGAACTGACGCAGGAGATATTCGGGGACGAGATCGGCTGGCTGCCCTGGAAGCGCCCCGGCTATGAGTTGGGCTTGTGGCTGGAAAAGTTCTGCCAGGATAACCCGGATGCGAACGGTGTGATCCTTGAATCGCACGGGCTGTTCACCTGGGCGGATGATGCCAGGGAATGCTATGAAACCACGTTGCGGATCATCAACCGCGCCGATGAATGGCTGCGTGAAAAATCCGAAGGCGTTGCGGTATTTGGTGGCGAGAAATTCGCGCCGTTGCCTGCTGACGAACGCCGTAAGGTTGCGGCGGCGCTGATGCCGGCCATTCGCGGCATGATTTCAGGCGAGCGTCACAAGGTGGGCCATTTCGACGATCAGGACGCGGTGCTGCAATTCGTCGGGTCCAACGACATGGAGGCGCTGGCGGCGCTTGGCACATCCTGTCCCGACCACTTCCTGCGCACGAAAATCCGCCCGCTGGTCGTGGATTATGATCCCAGCAACCCTGACCTTGAAGCGACACTGAACAGCCTGAAGGCGTCGGTCGAGGCCTATCGCGCGGATTATGCTGCGTATTACGAGCGCTGCAAGCATGACAACAGCCCTGCGATCCGCGACCCGAATGCGGTTGTCTATCTTGTACCGGGTGTGGGGATGATCACCTTCGCGCTCGACAAGGCGACGGCGCGTATTTCGGGTGAGTTCTATGTGAACGCCATCAACGTGATGCGCGGTGCGTCGGCGGTGAGCGAGTATCAAGGCCTGCCCGAGCAGGAAGCGTTCGACATCGAATACTGGTTGCTCGAAGAAGCCAAGTTGCAGCGGATGCCGAAACCCAAGGCGCTGGCTGGTCGCGTGGCAATCGTCACTGGCGGTGCGGGCGGTATCGGGTCGGCAACGGCGGAACGGTATCTGTCCGAAGGGGCTTGCGTGGTTCTGGCCGATATCGACGCAGATGCGCTGGCGCGGACGCAGGACAATCTGGCGGGGCGCTATTCCAAGGATGTTGTGCGCACGGTACAGATGGATGTGACCTCGGAAGACGGTGTCGCGCAGGCCTATGCCGATATGGCGGTGGAATTCGGCGGTGTGGATATCGTGGTGTCAAATGCGGGCATCGCGTCGTCCGCGCCGATCGAGGACACGACCCTGGACCTGTGGAACAAGAACATGAGCATCCTGTCCACCGGGTATTTCCTTGTGGCGCGTGCTGCGTTCCAGATGCTGAAGACGCAGGGCATAGGCGGTTCGATGGTGTTTGTTGCGTCCAAGAACGGGCTTGCGGCGTCACCGAACGCGTCCGCTTACTGCACCGCGAAAGCCAGTGAGATCCATCTGGCGCGCTGTCTTGCGCTGGAAGGTGCGCCCGATGGCATCCGCGTGAATGTAGTGAACCCCGACGCGGTTCTGCGTGGCTCGAAAATCTGGTCCGGTGAATGGCTGGAACAGCGTGCGGGCACGTATCAGACCGATAAGGAAGGGCTGGAGGATATGTATCGCCAGCGGTCGCTGCTAAAGCGGTCGGTGCTGCCCGAGGACATTGCCGAGGCGTGCTATTTCTTCGCAAGCGACGTCAGCGCGAAATCCACCGGCAACATTATCAATGTCGACGCGGGCAACGTTCAGTCGTTCACACGCTGATCCGGTCGAGGGAGGAATACCATGATCGACAAGGACAAGATTGCCGCAAGCAACGCGGAAACCGAGGCCAACCTGCGCGCAGATTACGACGCGCTTGGCGAACATCTGTCGCGGCGCGGCATCGATATCGGCAAGATCAAGGATAAGGTCGCGGGCTATGGTGTTGCGGTGCCAAGTTGGGGTGTTGGTACGGGGGGCACGCGGTTCGCGCGTTTCCCCGGTGCGGGTGAGCCGCGCAACGTGTTCGACAAGCTCGACGATTGCGGGGTGATCCATCAGTTGACGGGCGCGACGCCGTCGGTGTCGCTGCATATCCCGTGGGACAATGCCGATCCTGCCGATCTTCTGGCGAAGGCCGAGGAAACGGGCCTGACGTTTGACGCGATGAATTCGAACACGTTCCAGGACCACGCGGATCATCCGCTGTCCTACAAGTTCGGATCGCTCAGCCACACGGATGCTGCGGTGCGCCAGCAAGCCGTGGATCACAATGTCGAGGTGATCGAACTGGGCCGCAAGATCGGGTCCAAGGCGATTACAGTGTGGATCGGGGACGGGTCGAACTTCCCGGGCCAGACCAACTTCACGCGGCAGTTCGAGCGGTATCTGGAGGCGGCGAAGTCGATCTACGCGGCGCTGCCCGATGACTGGCGGCTGTTCACCGAACACAAGATGTATGAGCCCGCCTTCTATTCCACGGTCGTGCAGGATTGGGGCACCAACTACATGATCGCGCAGGAATTGGGAGACAAGGCTTATTGTCTTGTCGACCTGGGTCATCACGCGCCGAATGTGAATATCGAAATGATCGTCGCGCGGCTGATCCAGTTCGGCAAGCTGGGCGGGTTCCATTTCAACGACAGCAAGTATGGCGACGACGATCTGGATACGGGTTCGATCGACCCCTATCGGCTGTTCCTGGTCTTCAACGAACTTGTCGCTGCCGAGGGTGTGAAAGGTTTCGATCCTGCGCATATGCTGGATCAAAGCCATAATGTGACCGACCCGATCGAAAGCCTGATGGTGTCCGCGATGGAGGTGCAGCGCGCCTATGCGCAGGCGCTTCTGGTGGATCGCGCGACGCTGGAGGGGTTCCAGCAAGACAACGATGCGCTGATGGCGACGACAACCCTGAAGCGTGCCTTCCGCACGGATGTGGAGCCAATCCTCGCGATGGCGCGTCTTGAAAAGGGTGCTGCTGTTGATCCGGTATCGGCTTACCGCGCGTCGGCATATCGTGCGAAGGTGGCTGGCGAACGTCCCGAGGTCACGTCGGGCGGCGGTGGGATCGTCTGACGTTGCAGGTATTCTAGACATTGGAGAGCACCGGCGCGCTATGGTCGGTGCTCTTTTAGATGCGGTTACGCGGCGGCGAATGCCTCGATCTCGACCAGCAGGTCTTTCCGGCCAAGTTCGGTGATACCGGCCAATATGCCTGGCGGGCTGACGTCATATCTGGCCAGACGCTGGCCCATCGGTTCGGCAGCCTGTTCCAGAAAGGCATCCATGTCTGTGACATAGGTGTTCATGCGCACGATATTGGCGAGCGACAGCCCGGCCTCGATCAGTACTGTTTCGACGTTGTCCAGCGCAGCCTGCACCTGTGCGGCCATGTTTGCGGGGTGTAATGATGCACCGTCAGGACCCACGGCGCATTGCCCTGAGACAAACACCAGTCGGTTGAAGTCGGAAATCATGAGCCCCTGATCCATCCCCTCGGGATAGGTCCACGGATTGAGTTTACGTATCTTCATTTCAAGCTCCTCTCATTGAAGAGCCACTCTTGTAAAAGTTCAAGTGCACTTGAGATCAAGGGCCAATCGAGATAGATTTTACGCATGGAACCGGTTTTGACGATGCAACAAATGGTGCGGCGCAGCGGCGTGGAAGCATCGGCCCTGCGCTATTACGAAAGTCTTGGGCTGATCGCCGCAGAACGCAGCGGGGGTGGGCAGCGCCGTTTCCCGCGGTCCATGTTGCGCCGGGTGGCCTTCATCGTCTTCGCACAGCGCGTGGGGCTCAGCTTGGACGAGATTGGGCGGGAACTTGCAAAACTGCCTACCGGACGCGTTCCTAAGGGTGAAGACTGGTCCAGACTGTCCGAAAACTGGACGAGCCGCATAGACGAGCGCATTGCGGAACTGCGGCGATTGAAGGCGGGTTTGACGGACTGCATTAGCTGTGGCTGTCTTTCGCTGGATCAATGCGCACTTTCAAACCCCGATGACCGGGCCGGGCGTTTGGGGCCGGGGCCGCGTTACTGGCTGGGCCAAAGGTCGATGAAGACGCTGTGACGCGCGTCGCGACATAAGGGCGCTGTTCCTTATGCCTTGCCAAGCACGTGACCCATCGCTAACCAAGGCGCACTTCGGTCCGGCGGCCATGGCCCCGGTTAAAAGGGAACACGGTGAGGGTTTTCCAAATCCGTGACTGCCCCCGCAACTGTAAGCGGCGAGCGTTTCCGGAACATGCCACTGCCAGCCTATCTGGTGGGAAGGCCCGGAAAGGCGATGACCCGCGAAGTCAGGAGACCTGCCGAGGTGCTCACCCTGATCCGACGCGGGGCGCGTTGCGATCAACGGTATCCCCGTCGTGGTGACATCCACCTTTGGCCGGGGCTTTCCCGGCCCTACCAGTTGCATGCCTTTCGAGGCGACGAGGGAAAATAGATATGCAGAACAAGGTTGTTCTAGGAACGGTGCTGGCCGCGATGGGGGGGGTGCCTGCCATTGCGCAAGAGGTGATGGAGCTTGACCCGATCATCGTGTCGGGCGGTTTGACGCCCATCGACGCTCAGGTCTATGGGCGTTCGGCCTCCGTGGTGACCGCACAGGATATACAGCGACAGGGTATCCAGACGGTACAGGATGCGCTGCGCAATGTTCCGGGCGTGTCGGTGAACAGCGCGGGCGGCAGCTATACGCAAGTGCGCATCCGTGGGTCCGAAGCCAATCACGTGCTGGTGCTGATCGATGGCGTGGCGGCGCAGGGCGGGGACGGGTCCTACACATTTCGTGGCCTGTCGACCGAAAACATCGAACGGATCGAGGTGCTTCGCGGGCCGCAATCGGTTTACTACGGTTCGAATGCAGCGGCGGGCGTGATCAACATCATCACGAACAAGGGCGGACCGGGTTTCAGCGCAAATGGGTCCGTCGAAGCCGGCAATGGATACACGGCGTCAGCGCATATTTCACAGCGCACCGATAGGGGAGGGATCTCTCTGAACGCAGCCAGAATCGACGATGACGGCTATGACTATTCGCGGCAGGACGGTGAGAAAGACGGCTTCGAACGCGAGGAAATCGGCGTTGCGGGTGATTGGTTCGTGACCGACGATTTGCGGCTTGGTTTCACCGTCAATCGCGCGGATGAACATTTCGACTATGACGACACGGATTGGATGAACGCGGCGACGGCGACAGAGGACGACTACATCGTTGACGATCCGTCGCTTTTCGGGGACCAGTTCGACCTGACCAGCGAGATCTATGGCGAACTGAGCATGTTTGGCGGGACCATGACGCACCGCCTTGCCTATCAGAGCACCAAGACCGAATACAGCTATGACGGCGGCGATACGACCAAGCTGTGGACGGATGTCTGGAAGTACCGGATGAGCCTTGGTCTGGACGGCCGGCAGGTGACCGACACGTCGCATCTGCTGAACGTGCTGGTCGAACGTCAGGAAGACGGCAGCAAGACCAACGACGATTATGAACGCGACGCGAATTCGCTGGCTGTCGAGTATCGCGGAACCCTGGAAATGGGGCTGAGCTATCAGGCCGGCCTTCGATATGACGACAACAGTGAATTCGAGGATGCGACGACATGGACGGTGGGCCTGTCCTACCTCCATCCCGAAACAGGTATCCGCTTTCACGGGTCGGCTGGCACCGGGATCGTGAACCCGACTTACTTCGAGCTGTTCGCAGATGAATACGGCTATATCGGCAATCCGGACCTCGAACCGGAGAAGAACCGCGGATATGATTTCGGCGTCGAAGTTCCGTTCTGGGCGGGGCGTGGTCTTGTAGATGTGACCTATTTCAACGAAACGGCAACGGATGAGATCATTTCTGTAGCGACTGCGACGGGCTACACCTATGAAAACCAGTCGGGCGACAGCGATCGCGAAGGCGTTGAAGTGACCGGGGCGTTGCGAGCGACCGAGGCGTTGGATTTCACGCTGGCCTACACTTGGCTGAACGCGAAGGATCCCGATGGTGAGACCGAGGTGCGCCGTCCCGAGCATGAGCTGGTCCTCGGAGCGTCGCTTGATCTGTTTGATGGGCGTGGAAACTTGTCCGGGAACGTGCGCCATGTAGCGGGAAATTACGACGATCAGAACTTCGGCACGTTCGAACGGAAGGAATTGCCTGACTACACCACCGTCGATATCGCGGGCCGCTACGACCTGACGAAGCGGTTGAGTCTGAACGCGCGGGTCACGAACCTGCTCGATGTAGATCACACCGAAGCTTGGGGCTATGGATCTCAAGGCCGCACCGGCTATGTCGGTGTTCGGGCGGCTTGGTAGGGCCCAACACTTTGCGGGCGCTGCTGCTGGGCGGTGCCCTTTGGCTGGGGGCGGCTGCCGCGGTTGCGGCCCCCGAGCGAGTCGTTTCCATGAACCTGTGTACGGATCAATTGGCGATGCTCGTGGCCGGACCTGATCAGTTGATGTCGGTATCCGATCTGGCGCTTGATTCCGACAGCTCGGCAATGGTTGATCGCGCGGGCAGTTACATCATCAATCACGGGCGGGCGGAGGAAATCTATGTGCTCAAGCCTGATTTGGTGGTGGCAGGGGCATATTCAGATCCGGCAACTCTGGGGATGTTGCGGCGGCTTGGGGTGCGTGTTGAAGTGTTCGAGCCTGCGCTGTCGCTTGACGAAGTCCGTGACCGCGTCGCGCAGATGGGCGATGTGCTTGGTCAGGACGGCCGGGCAGCTGACCTGTTGGCTGCATTCGACACCCGTCGCGACCGGCTTCGACCCGCGCAGGGCAACAATCCGCGAGCGGCGCTATACTATCCCAATGGCTACACCTTGGGGGATGAGACCTTGGCGGGGGCGCTGCTGGCGGAGGCTGGGTTTGACAATGTGGCCGAAGAGCTCGGTTTGAGCTACGGTGGCGCTTTCCCGCTTGAGTTGTTGCTGATGACTGCACCCGATACCGTCATGACCAGCCCCGCGAGGCCAGGTAAATCCCGGTCAGAGGACATCCTGGTACATCCGGCGCTGGCATCGCTTCGAGAAGGTGCTGCCGGGTTGACCCTAACCCCGCCGGACTGGATGTGTGGGACGCCGTTTGCTCTGAATGCACTTGACGTGCTGGTGGCACATCGCGCTGAAATTTTGTCCGGGGTCAGCGAATGAAACGGCTTTTATTTGGGCTTTCGGCGCTGGTCATGTTGTTGTTTCTGGCGTCGTTGGTCACTGGCCCGGCCCAGATCGGCGTGTACAAGGGGCTGCATGCCTTGCTGTTTGGCGGCGATGACGGCCCCGTGCCCCTGGTTATGCGGGAAATCCGACTTCCGCGGGCGCTGCTGGGCGTCATGGTTGGCGCAAGCCTGGGGCTGGCCGGGGCCGCGATGCAGGGCTATCTGCGCAACCCGTTGGCTGAACCGGGGCTGATCGGTGTTTCAGGCACGGCCGCTCTGGGCGCGGTCCTGTCGATCCAGACCGGGTTCGCCGCCCAACGCGTTCTGGCGTTGCCTTTCAGCGCACTGACGGGCGCTTTGGTGGCCGTTCTGTTGATTGTGGCTCTGGCGGGTCCGCGGGGGTCGTCGCTGACGGTGATCCTGGCGGGTATCGCAATCTCGGCCTTGGCGGGTGCGTTGACATCGCTGGTTTTGAACCTGTCTCCCAACCCTTACGCGACCAGCGAGATCGTCTTCTGGATGATGGGATCGCTTGCGGATCGGGCGATGTTGCATGTCTGGCTCGCGCTTCCATTCGTGGTGCTGGGCAGTGCACTGCTTCTGTCCACCGCACGCGGTCTGGATGCGCTGACACTGGGCGAGGACGCAGCCCAAGCCATGGGCGTTCGTTTGGGCCGGCTGCGGCTGGCGGTTATCGTCGGTTCCGCCTGCGTGGTCGGGGCTGTGACGGCGGTGGCGGGTGCGATCGGTTTTGTCGGGCTGGTCGTTCCGCATCTGCTGCGGGGATTGGTCGGCGCGTCGCCGGCCCGGTTGCTGCCGGCTTCTGCGCTTGGCGGCGCGGCGATGGTGTTGGTGGCGGACATCCTGGTGCGTGTCGTGATGCCCGAGCGCGACTTGAAGCTCGGTGTCGTGACGGCACTGGTCGGCGCTCCCCTGTTCCTACACTTGATCTACAAAACACGCCGGTCCCTGCCATGACGCTGCTTGATCTGTCATCGCTGTCCGTCGCCTTGCGCAGCAGACCTGTTCTGTCACAGGTGGATCTTGAAGTTTCGGCGGGTGAACTTGTTGGTCTGATCGGGCCGAACGGGGCGGGAAAAACATCGCTGATGCGTGCGGCGCTTGGGCTGATACCGTTTCAGGGGCGCAGCAATCTGGCCGACATGACCCCCGACCGCCGCGCACGGGTGGCCGCATGGATGCCCCAGTCAAGAGAGATTGCCTGGCCCGTGACGGTGGAACGGCTGGTCGCACTTGGACGCTTGCCGCAGCATGGTGGGCCGCTGGGTCGGCTGAACGCAGCGGATCGGGAGGCCATTGAAGGTGCCTTGGAACGGATGGAGTTGCTGCACCTTCGCAAGCGGACGGCTACGCGTCTTTCGGGTGGAGAACAGGCGCGGGTTCTAATTGCGCGGGCGCTTGCTCAAGAAACGCCGCTTCTGATGGCAGACGAACCGATAGCGGGGCTGGATCCCGAACACCAACTGGCCACAATGCAAATTTTCAGAGAACTCGCCGATGAAGGCAAGGCGGTTGTCGTGTCCATGCATGACCTGGGGCTGGCGGCGCGATTTTGTTCACGCCTTCTACTGATTGACCATGGGCGGTTGGTCGCTGATGGTGTGCCGGAAGCGGTGATGACACCTGAGAACCTGCGCAGCGTGTTCCATATCGATTGTCATATCGCCCGGACTGCAAGTGGTCTGGTACTGCAACCTACCGGAATTGCAGGTCGCTGATGGGTGTCGTTCAACTTGCGCGGCCTTGGTTGACCTTCGATCTGTGCAGGCCGCATCAGGTCTTGAGCTGGGCTGTTCATCGCCCGGGCCTCGCGGAGGCTCGGCACATTGTATGGCGAGAAGTCCGTAACGCGGACCTGACCGCTGAGTTCAATTCGGAGGCGTGGCTCGGGCAGGAATTAAAGCTGCGCGGGCAGGGAGGCGCCGTCGGCTTTCTGACCTCGCGTAATGTATCCTGCTTTGAGGAAAGCTCCGTGATTATTGGCGCGACGACCGCACATGCGGTGGTGACCGTGGGACTGTCGAACGCGGAACGTGTCGGGCATCGTGTGGCGCAGATCGAGCGCGTGGGCACGATCAATGTCGCGGTGCAGGTCGATCAGGGATTGTCTCTGCCCGCGATGGTCGAAGCCTCAAGCATTGCTGTTCAGGCGAGGACTGCCGCGATGCTGGCGCATGATGTATCGACGTCAAAGGGGATGGCGACGGGTACCGGGACGGATTGTGTGGCCGTCGCGGCGCCGGCCGGAGACCTGCGCTATGCAGGGCTTCACACGGAGCTTGGCGAGGCGGTGGGTCGGGTCGTCTATGACTGTGTCACTCGGGGCGTTGCCCAATGGCTGCGAACGCATGGCTAGTTGGCGGGCTGCGTCGCCCTGCGCGTGCGTATCTGCCGGTTGATGAAGGCCAGCACGAAGACTGCGCTGAAAATCAGAATGATCGTCGGGGCGGGCGCGCTGTCCAGATAGAAGGACAGGTAAACGCCCGTGAGCATCGAAAGCAGGCAGGTCACCACCGCGACCACCATCATCGCGCCGAAGCTGCGCGTGGTCAGGAAAGCGATGGCACCGGGTGCGATCAACAAGCCTACGGCAAGGATCAGCCCGGTCGTACTGAGCGTGGCGACGATGGTCAGTGAGAGGATCGTCAGAAGCCCGTAATGCAGCAGCGTCGTGTTCATGCCGCTTGCCTGTGCCTGTGCCGGGTCGAAGGCGTGCAGGAGCAGGTCTTTCCATTTCATCAGCAGCACGACGGCAACGATGGCAGAGATGATACCCGCCGTCCACAGATCCTGAGGACCGACGCCCAGCATGTTGCCGAACAGGATGTGATCGAGATGCGCGTCCGATGTGATCGAGGTGTAGATCACGATGCCCAGCCCGAACATGCCTGAGAAGACAACACCCATGACAGTGTCCTGCTTCACACGGCTGTTTTCCGAAAGGTAGCCGGTCAGGATCGCGCAGCACATGCCCGCAACGAAAGCACCGATCACCAACGGAATGTTCAGTATATAGGCCAATACGACACCGGGCAGCACAGCATGGCTGACAGCGTCGCCCATCAGGGCCCAGCCCTTCAGCACCAGAAAGCAGGACAGAAGGGCGGTGGGTACGGCTACGATGGCTGCGATCCAGAAGGCATTCTGCATGAAGGGAAACTGGAAGGGTTGCAGAAGGGTTTCGAGCATCAGCTTGTCCCCTCTGCTGCGCTCAGTGCGCGCGAAGCTTTGCGCTTTGCCGCGCGCAACCCGTGCTTGGGTGCGAAGATGAAGGCGGTCAGAAACAGCAGTGTTTGCAGACAGACAATGATGCCTCCGGTTGCGCCGTCCAGAAAATAGCTGAGATAAGCGCCGACGAAGCTGGTAACTGCGCCGATGGCAACGGAGGTAACAATCAGGCGAGGGAAGCGGTCGCATAGCAGATAGGCTGTCGCGCCGGGGGTGACGACCATCGCGATGACCAGAAACGCACCCACGGTCTGCATCGCTGCAACGACGGACGCCGACAGCAGCACGAAGAATACTGCTTTCAGCAACCTTGGACGCAGACCGATGGTGCGGGCATGGCTTTCGTCGAAGAAGGTGACCATCAGGTCTCTCCATTTCGCCAGCAATACGATCAGTGAAATGGCGCCAATCAGTACCAGTTGGAGCGTGTCTTCGGGCGTGATTGCAAGGATGTTGCCCATGGTGATGGTCTGGATGCTGACGGACATGGGCTGAATCGATACCAGGAACAGGCCGAGTCCGAAGAAGGTCGTGAAAATCAACCCGATGATGACGTCGATTTTCAGGCCGGACCGGTCGGACAGGAACAGCATCGCGCCCGCCGCCATGCCGCCCGCGAGAAACGCGCCGACCGAGAATGGCAAGCCAAGCATATACGCGCCGGCCACACCCGGCACGACCGAATGGGAAAGCGCGTCGCCGATCAGGGACCACCCCTTTAGCATCAGATAGGCCGACAGAAAGGCGCAAACGCCGCCCACCAGCGCCGACACCCACATCGCGTTCATCATGTATCCGTATTGAAACGGCTCCAGCATCATCATTCGCTGTCCTCGCGCCGTTGTGGTTGGTCGCCGTAATGCACAAAAGGACGTTCGTCGTCGGTGATGATGCGGACCTCGCGCGGGTCGTCATCATCATGCAATGTGTCGCCCTTAAGGGTGAAATGTCTCAGCACGCCGCCAAAGGCCTTTTCGAGGTTGTCGCGGGTGAAGGTCGTTTCCGTAGGCCCATAGGCCAGTACCGTGCCCTTGACGAATACGGTGCGGTCGCAGAACTCCGGTACGCTGCCAAGATTGTGGGTGGAGACCAGCATCACCCGGCCTTCGTCGCGCAGTTCGCGCAGCAAGGCGACGATCTGGTCCTCTGTCTTCACATCGACACCGGTGAAGGGCTCGTCCAGCAGGATGACCTGGCCATCTTGTGCCAGCGCGCGGGCAAGAAAGACACGTTTGCGCTGACCGCCGGACAGCTCACCAATCTGTCTTTTGCGGAAGTCGGCCATATTGACCCGCGCCAATGCTTCGGCAACGGCCTGATGATCCTGTTTCGAGGGGCGTCGCAGGAATCCCATATGCCCATAGCGGCCCATCATCACCACGTCTTCAACCAGCACCGGGAACGCCCAGTCGACCTCTTCGGCTTGCGGAACATACGCCACGAGGTTCTCACGCAGCGCCTGGTTCACCGTTCTGCCAAGCAGGCGGATGTCACCGCGCGATGTCGGCACGAACCCCATGATTGCCTTGAACAGCGTTGACTTGCCCGCTCCGTTTACCCCGACCAGCGCGGTGACGGTGCCTGTCGGTATCTCGAAGCTGGCATTATGAAGTGCTGTGTGTCCGTTACGATATGTCACCGTGACGTCACGGGCGAGAATGCCGCCAGAAGGGTTTGCTGCCTGAGTGGTGGGCATGGATATGGCGTGTCCTTTCATTGGCGGGCTGGCTCGATCCTTGGCGGGCATAGCGGGACAGTCAAGCGATGGGATCAGTCGAGGTTCTTTTCCAGCCCCTGCGCGATCGTTTCCGACGTCACGCGGAGCAGATCGAGATAGGTCGGGACGGGGCCGCTACGCGGACTGAGGCTGTCGACATATAGCACACCGCCATAGGCAGCATCCGTTTCGCGCGCGACTTGACGGGCAGGGGCCACATTGACGGTACTTTCACAGAACACCACGGGGATGTCATTCTCGCGTACCCCGTCGATCACCTTGCGGACCTGTTGGGGCGTGCCGACCTGATCGGAGTTCATCGGCCACAGGTACAGTTCTTTCATCCCGAAATCGCGGGCGAGATAGCTGAATGCACCTTCGCAGGTGACGAGCCAGCGTTGCTGTGCTGGCACCGCCGCGATGCGGGTGCGTAGCGGGTCGATCACGGATTCGAGTTCCTGCTTATAAGCAGCGGCGTTCTCAGCATAGACCGTGGCGTTGTCGGGGTCATGCTCCGATAGGGCGGTTGCGATGTTGTCGACGTAGACTTTCGCGTTTTCCAATCCCATCCAGGCGTGAGGGTTGGCCTTGCCTAAATAGGCACCCTCGGAAATCGAGATCGGGTCGATGCCATCGGTCAGCGTAACAGATGGAATGTCGCCCAGATTGGCGATGAATTGCTCGAACCACAGTTCGAGGTTCAGCCCGTTCCATAACACCAGATCGGCATCGCTTGCACGAACCAGATCACGGGGGGTTGGTTCATAGCCGTGGATTTCCGCACCTGGCTTGGTGACGGATACGATCTCTGCGGCGTCGCCCGCGACGTTCTGCGCCATGTCCGCCAGAACCGTAAATGTGGTGACGACTTTGAGCCGGTCTTCGGCGGCCTGTGCTGACAATGCGGAGACGAGCGTGATCACCGCGCTAGCGGCCAGTGTCTTGCGGGTCATGTGGGCCTCTTAGTTGCAAATCATTCGCAACGAAGAGCATAGTTGCGATCTATTCGCAAGAAGTATTCTTGCGCAGTTACAGACCGGAGATTCCGTCCCACATCAGTTTCAGAGCGACGATAGCGACCATGGTATACATCATGGGATAGAAAATCTCAGCCTTCATCCGTTTGATCAGCGCGGCACCCAAAATCGTCGACAGGACGGCGACCGGCAGCATGACGAAGGAGGAGTGCAGGTTCGTTGCATCAAATTGGCCCAGCATGAAATAGGGCACGACCTTGATTGCATTGACGACGGCGAAGAACACGACCGAAGTGCCCGTGAACAGCTTCGGGTCCATTCGCAAGGGCATGGTGTAGATCTGATAAGGTGGCCCGCCCGCATGCGCAACGAAACTGGTGAAGCCAGCGATGGATCCCCAGAACCAGGCCAGGATGGGGCGATGCCCGTTGGCGGATTTGGATGCAAACAGTGATGCCGGAAGAATAGATCGCAAGACAAATAGTAGAGCAACGGTTCCGACGATCAATCGCACGGCAGCATCAGACGTGACGGATACCGCCATCCACCCGATGGCGATGCCCACGGCTCCTGCCGGGATCATCAGCTTCAGAGTGGTCCAATCATGATAGCGTCGCCAAGTCCAAAGGCTGACGGCATCCATGACCAGCAGGATCGGCAGCATGATTGCCGCCGCCTGAACCGGCGGCATCGAAAGCGCAAGAATTGGAACACCGAGCAGCGCCATAGCCCCGCCGAATCCGCCCTTGGACAGCCCCACGAGCGTGACGGCAAGTGTGCCGGACAACAGCGATACAGGATCAGTAAACAGCGTGCCAGAGAGGAGTTCCATCTGCTCTTCCCGTTAGTTGCGATGATTTGTCATGTCAGGGGCCGGGACTGCAACCCCGATCTCGGAATGCGCTTGCAATAAACTATAATTCGAGTAATCTAGAAATATGGAAAAAGAAAACGCACTTTCTGCTTTGGCGGCTCTCGGACAAGAATCTCGACTGGACATTTTCCGCCTGCTGATAAAGGCCGGTGGCGACGGGATGCTCGCGGGCGAGATTGGCAAGACGTTGGGATTTCGCCCAAACACCTTGTCTACGAACCTGTCGATCCTGACCGTGGCGGGTCTGCTACGAAACAAACGCGAGGGCCGGGCAATCCGCTATTTCGCGGATTTCGGCGGCGTGCGGGACTTGCTGGCATATCTGATCGAAGACTGCTGTGGGGGCGCGCCGGAGCAATGCCAATCCTTGCTGAACGAAATCGCCTGCGGTTGTCTGGAGGCTTAAGCGATCGTCTTTCACAGCCAAGGTGCTTGTCTGGCGTGACGCAACTTCGGCTCGGGTGAGAGCCGCAAAAACTGACAGGATATCCTATGACGGATGCAACGGTGCAGAACAGCGCTCCGATGGGAGTGTTTGAAAGATATTTGACGCTTTGGATATTGCTTGCGATCGCCGGCGGCATCGCCTTGGGTAATTTCGCGCCGGGGCTGGTGCAAGGTATTGCGGGGGCGGAGATTGCCTCGATCAACTTCGTGATCGCGGTGCTGATCTGGGCGATGGTTTTCCCGATGATGGTGGGCGTCGACTTCGGCGCGGTCAGCGGCATTGCGAAGCAGCCAAAGGGGCTGGTTCTGACGCTGGTGGTAAACTGGTTGATCAAACCGTTCACCATGGCGCTGTTGGCAGTGCTGTTCTTTGATTACATCTTTGCGCCGTTCATCTCGCCCGAAGACGCCTCGCAATACATCGCGGGCTTGATCCTGTTGGGGGCTGCGCCATGCACCGCGATGGTCTTCGTGTGGTCGCAACTGACCAAGGGCGATGCGACCTATACGTTGGTGCAGGTGTCTGTGAACGATCTGATCATGGTCTTCGCTTTCGCGCCCATCGTTGCGTTGTTGCTCGGTGTGACGGAAATACATGTCCCTTGGCAGACGCTGGTGCTGGCAACATTGCTGTATGTGGTGCTGCCTCTTCTGGCCGGTCTTTGGGTGCGCCGCAAGCTGGGCACCCCGGATCGGATCGCCGAGTTCTCAGCCCGGGCCAAGCCTTTGTCCGTTGGTGGCCTGATCGTGACGGTGGTGATCCTGTTCGCGTTGCAGGGCAATGTTATCCTTGATCGTCCCATCGTGATCGGCCTGATCGCGGTTCCGATACTGGTGCAAAGCTACGGCATGTTCGCGTTGGCCTATGGCGCGGCGTATCTGTGGCGCGTGCCGCACCGCATCGCTGCGCCTTGTGCACTGATTGGGACATCGAACTTTTTCGAACTGGCCGTTGCGGTGGCCATCAGCCTGTTTGGCCTGAATTCCGGTGCAGCGTTGGCGACGGTGGTTGGCGTGCTGGTTGAGGTGCCGGTGATGTTGTCGCTTGTCGCATTTGCCAATCGGACCGCGGTGAAATTCGAAGGCCGGGCGCAATGAATGTCATTTACCACAATCCTGACTGCGGAACTTCGCGCAACGTGCTTGCCGTGCTGCGCGCAAGTGGAGAGGAACCAGTTGTCATAGAGTACCTCAAGGAAGGCTGGACACGTCCGCAACTGCTCGGCCTGTTTGCAGCGGCCGGTTTGACGCCGCGTGATGCCCTCCGGGTCAGGCGATCACCTGCCGAAGAGATGGGACTGCTGGACCCGTCGGTGGATGACGAAACTCTTCTGGATGCGATGGTGCAGCGCCCGATCCTGGTCAATCGCCCAATCGTCTGCACGCCGAAGGGCGTGCGCCTTTGCCGTCCGAGCGAGGCCGTTCTGCCTCTCCTCGACGAGCTGCCTGCTCGTCCCATCTATAAAGAAGATGGCGAGCTGATCCTGAATGAGAAAGGACAACCCGTTGCTTGATACACCGCAAATCGACGATGATTGTTTCCACGCAACCGATGTCGAGCGTCTGGCCGATCCGATCAGGACCACGACACCGCCGAAGTTTCTGATTCTCTATGGATCGCTTCGCGAGCGCTCCTACAGTCGGCTGATGAGCGAAGAGGCAGGTCGCATCCTTCGCCGCTTTGGGGCCGAAACCCGTAGCTTCAACCCGTCCGGTCTGCCATTGCCTGACGCCGCGGGCGCCGATCATCCGAAAGTAGCGGAACTTCGTGAACTGGTAACTTGGTGTGATGGAATGGTGTGGGTGTCGCCCGAACGTCACGGCGCAATGTCCAGCGTGATGAAGGCGCAAATCGATTGGATTCCGCTGTCGTTGGGCGGTGTTCGTCCCACGCAGGGAAAGACGCTGGCCGTGATGCAGGTGTGTGGAGGGTCGCAAAGTTTCAACACCGTCAACCAGTTGCGGATACTTGGGCGGTGGATGCGCCTTCTGACCATTCCCAACCAGTCCTCGGTGCCGAAGGCCTTCCGTGAGTTTGACGAGTCAGGACGAATGACGCCATCGCCTTTCTATGACCGCGTGGTGGACGTGATGGAAGAACTTGTGCGGTTCACTTGGCTGACGCGGGAAATTCGCGACCATCTGGTGGATCGCTACTCCGAGCGCAAGGAAAGCGCGGCGGAGTTGTCGAAGCGCGTCAATCTGAAGCAGAGCATCTGATCGACCGCGCAGGAAAACTTGAAACGCGATCTCTGGATATTTTTACTCAGGTATTTTAGACCTAGCAAAAGTATCAACTATAGTTCCGCCGCCTGAGGCGGGACCTCGTTTCAGGGAAACCGGTTATGAAGCTAACCAATCTGTGCGTTGCCACGGGACTTTTGCTTGCATCCGCTGCGCCGCTGCTGGCGCAATCCGTCGAGATGACGACGGCACAAGGCCCTGTGTCGGTCGGTGCAAATCCGGAAAATGTTGTCGTCTTCGATTTCGGGGTCATCGATACGATGGACGCGCTCGGTGTTGCGCCGGTTGGTGTTCCCAGCCCGATTTATCTGGACTACCTGTCCGATCTGGAAAGTGTCACCAGTGTGGGCACCTTGTTCGAACCGGACTTCGAACAGGTGTTCTCCCTGAAGCCGGAACTGATCATTGTTGCGTCGCGATCCGCGACCCAGCGCGAGGCGCTCGAAAAGATTGCGCCGACCATCGATCTGACACTGCCCGGCGACGACCTGGTGCAGGAAGCGATCGCGCAGACCCATCAGCTTGGTGCGCTCTTTGGCAAAGATACCGAGGCCGAAGACCTGACCGCCAACTTCGAAGACAGTCTTGCCGCGCTTAGGAACGAAACCGAGGGAAAAGGCTCGGCGTTGATCGTCATGACGAACGGCCCGAAGCTGTCTGCATATGGTCCGGGCTCGCGTTTTGGCTGGATCCACAACGGGTTGGGGCTGGAACCCGCTGATCCCGAAGTCGATGTGAAAACGCATGGCGAAGCAATTTCCTACGAGTTCATCCACGAGATGAACCCGGACTGGCTTCTGGTGATCGACCGCGCGGCTGCAGTCGGGCAGGATGGTGAAAGTGCGCAATCCACGCTCGATAACGAATTGATCCATCAGACGACTGCGTGGCAGGAAGATCAGGTGGTCTATCTGAACGGCGCGAACGTCTATATCGCACCGGGTGGTATCCAGTCGATGCAGGCCACTGTCGATCAACTGACCGAGGCTTTCGCAGAGTAATCCGCGATGCAACGATCCGTCCCGTATCATGCCGTTCTCGGCGCGCTGATGGTGCTGGTCCTTTCGGGAATCAGCCTGTTCGTCGGGGTGTCCGACCTGTCGGTGCGGGACGTGCTTGCAGGAGGCGACGAGGCCATGATCTTCATGGTCAGCCGTATCCCGCGCACTTTGGCGATCATCCTGACCGGGTCCTCGCTGGCCATTGCGGGGCTGTTGTTCCAGATGTTGGCGCGAAACCGCTTTGTGGAACCGTCAACGGCGGGCACTGTCGAAAGTGCGGGGCTGGGCCTGCTGGTTACGATCCTGTTCTTTCCAGCGTCGTCCGTCTTCGTGAAAATGCTGATCGCGTCGGGTTTTGCCATCGCGGGTACGTTGCTGTTTCTGCGCATTCTCAAATCCGTGCCGCGTTCCTCGCCGTTGCTCGTGCCGCTGGTCGGCTTGATGCTGGGGGGCATCATCGGATCGGTTGCGACCTTTTTCGCCTATCGTTTTGATCTGCTGCAATTACTTGGCACATGGACGAACGGAGAATTTTCCGGCGTGCTTAAATCCCGCTACGAATTGTTGTGGCTAACCGCTGTGCTGGCCGGCGTCGCATACCTTGCGGCCGACCGCTTCACCATACTGGGCTTGGGCGAGGATGTGTCCGTCACGCTTGGGCTGAACTTCGCGCAGGTGCGCAACCTTGGTCTGGTCATCGTCTCGGTGATCTCGGCGGTGATCGTCGTGACGGTCGGCGCGATCCCGTTTCTGGGGCTGGTCGTGCCCAACATCGCCAGCCGCATGGTCGGTGACAACCTGCGGGCCAGTGTGCCCTGGGCTGCCGCGTTGGGCGCGTCGATCCTGCTGGTCTGCGATATGATCGGGCGCGTGATCCGCTACCCGTACGAGGTTCCCATCGGTACCGTTTTCGGCGTCGTGGGGTCTGCGCTATTCCTGTATCTGCTGCTCGGGAAGCGGTCCCATGCTGCCTGATACGGGTTGGCGCATAGCGGCGTTGGCGGGCCTGGGTCTGATCGCGGCGGCGATGTTCATGACCATTGGCATCCCGCCCGGCGCGTTCGATTTCGCCATTGCCTTCCGCGGCACCAAGCTGGCGGGGCTGATCCTTGTGGCCTATGCCATCGGTGTCTCGACTGTCCTGTTTCACACGGTCACGGGGAACCGCATACTGACCCCATCCATCATGGGATTCGACGCGCTCTATCTTCTCGTCCAGATCGGCTTGGTTTTCACATTGGGCGGCAGCGGCATGCTGGCGATCCCGGAGCAGTGGAAATTCGTGGCCGAGGTCATTCTGATGATGGGCTTTGCGTCTGCGCTGTTTCTGTGGCTGTTCGGAGAAAGTGGGCGGAGCCTGCATCTGACCTTGCTGGTGGGCATCATCTTTGGCGTGCTTTTCCGCAGCCTGTCGAGTTTCATGTCGCGTCTGATCGACCCGTCGGAATTCGTCGTGGTGCAGGGCGCCAGCTTTGCGAGCTTCAATGCAATCAATGAAGACCTGCTGATGATCAGCGCGGTTTTGTGTCTGGCGACATTGCCTTTCCTGTGGAGCGTATATCGCAAACTGGACGTGCTGGCTTTGGGGCGCGACCACGCGATCAATCTTGGCCTGTCCTATCGCCGTCTTGTGCTGACGGTGCTGTGTGTCGTCGCGATGCTGGTCTCGGTGTCGACGGCACTTGTTGGGCCAATCACCTTTTTCGGGCTGCTGGTTGCACATCTGACCTACATCATTGTGGGCGACAGCCGGCACGGTGCGACACTGCCTGCGGTGGTGCTTGTGTCGGCGGCTGTGCTGATCGGCGGGCAAGCGGTGTTTGAGCATGTTCTTGGCCTGCAAGGTGCGCTGTCCATCGTCATAGATTTTCTTGGGGGCCTCGTGTTCCTGTTCCTATTGCTCAGGGGGTATTCGCGATGATCCGTATCGAGAATGTCTGCCATCGAATTGGTGATGCGGACATCCTGTCCGACGTATCCTTGTCCATCCCAAAAGGTGGCATTACCGCACTGATCGGCCCCAATGGTGCCGGCAAATCCACGTTGCTTTCGCTGATGAGCCGTTTGAGCAGGTTGCAATCGGGCAGTGTCAGTTTCGATGGGCTGGATGTTGCGACCACGGATAGCGAGGAACTGGCCCGCAAGCTGTCGATCCTGCGGCAGGAGAATTCGCTTGGCTCGCGGTTGCGCGTGTCGGAACTGGTCGGTTTCGGCCGTTATCCGCATCACAAGGGTCGCGTTACCGTCCAGGATCGCGAGAAGATTGACGCGGCAATCGCATTGCTGCGTCTTGATGATTTGCGCGACCGGTTCATGGATGAGCTGTCCGGCGGCCAGCGGCAACGTGCTTTCGTCGCGATGGTGCTGGCGCAGGACACGGACTACATCCTTCTGGACGAACCGTTGAACAATCTGGACATGAAGCATGCGCGCGACATGATGCAGCAGCTTCGCCTTGCCGCCGATAGGCTGCGCAAGACCATCGTGATCGTCGTTCATGACATCAATTTCGCGGCGCTCTATGCGGACCGGATTGTCGCTTTGAAGGATGGCGAAGTCCATTCCATCGGCACGCCCTCGCAGATCGTCACTCAATCGCAGCTCCGGGATATCTTTGATCTGGAAATCCAGGTGATCCAGATCGACGGGCAGCCCGTCGCCATCCATCATATCGATCCCATACCGACCGAAAGGCAACGCGCATGACAACGCCGCAACACGCCGAACTGACCGCCAAAGGCCGTCTTGTCGGGGAAATCCCCGCGAATACAATGCAGATCATCGCCGATGAAATCCGCGAGCATGGCTATACGTTGGATCACCATGCTTCGGATGAAATCCGGTCCAGCATGGGCGGTGGCGGGCTTCAGGTGCTTTGGCGAGACGAGGCGCTGGAGGCACATCTTCACGGCGCTGACGATGTGAAACTGCATATGATCCGTGAAGGATTCCTGCATTTTCTGGATCACGCCGATCCATCGTTGGCGGATCGGGTCATATGGACCGGCCATCGCCTGATTGACAAATACCCACCCAATTTCCGTGTGGGCGAAGTCGTATCCGTCAAACCACATGGCAAGGCTTACTTTCGTGTCAAGATGAAGATCGACGACGTCGAATCCTTCACCGCGCCGGCAATGCATTTCCGCATGTGGCTGCCAGAGCCGGGGTGTGACCCTGTTTGGCCGTATCTGTCGGAAACTGGGCGCACTATCTGGCCCGGCAAGTCTGACGGCATGCACGATCCGGTTTATACGTTCATTGCGGCGGATGCTGCGACCGGGGAAATTCAGTTCGACGTTTTTCGTCATGAGGGTGGACGCGTGACGGAATGGTGCCAGTCCGTCCAAGCCGGCGTACAGGTCGGTCTGTCCGGTCCCGGCGGCGGTCGTCAGCCAGAGCAGAACTGGTTGCTGATGGGTGGTGACGAGACCTCGCTGCCGGCGATCAGACGCATCCTTGAACGAGCCGATGCCGGAACGGAAGGCCATGTTTTCATCGAGATCGAAGGTGCGCATGTGATCGAGGAGTTTCCAGCCCCTGATGGCGTCATCATTGAATGGTTGCAGCGTGACAAGCCGGGACAGTTGTTGGACCGGATGAAGGCGATTCCGTTGGCAGAAACCGACCGGCATGTCTGGTTGGCCACGGAAAAATCACAGGTGCAGCAGGCGCGCAGCTATTTCCGGGACGAGGTCGGGATCGCCGCTCAGGAAAGCTATTTCTCGGCTTATTGGACGCGCGGGAATTGATCTAGCGGTTCACGTCCGACCAGCATGGCAGAAGGTCGTCTTTGGTTGGACTTGCCGCATATATGGCGCGGGCAATGGCACGAGCCAGACATTGGGCCGCCCCGTGACCGATTTGCAAAATGTCCAGCGGGGGATCTGACAGCGGCTTGGCGCCGGTCGCCGCCGCGAAGACGAGATCGCCATCCATCGGCGTGTGCGACGGGACGATGGCGCGGGCCATACCGTCATGTGCGGCTGTCGCGACGCGATGGGCCTGAGGTTTGGTCAATTGGGCGTCAGTGGCGACAATCGCGATCGTTGTGTTGCCAGCTTGGCGCCGCATGTCGGTTTTAAGCGGCAGACGCGCTGCGGGATCGAGGGTGGTATCCTGTCCGACGCCGCCGAATTCTCCGTTCAGCTCGACCTGTGCGGCCCAAAAGTGCCTGTTGCCCGGGGTCGTCACGGAACCCAGCGGGTTCGCCGCGACCAGCGCCCCCACGGTGATGCCATTTTCCAGAATGGCCGACGCTGAGCCAAGTCCACCCTTGAGTGTTGCAGTGGTGGCCCCTGTGCCCGCGCCCACGCTGCCGAGTGCGAAGTCCTGCCCGGCAACGGCGTAGGCGTGCTCCCCAAGGTTGCGATAAGGGTTACTTGACCATGACTTGTCGCCACCATTAAGCAGATCGAAAAGGATCGCAGCAGGAACGATAGGAACGCGTATGCCACCGACCGCGAAGCCCCGATCGTCCTCGCGCAGCGCATCGACCACGCCGGATGCAGCATCCAGCCCGAACGCGGACCCGCCCGACAGCACCAGCGCGTCGACCTGTTCCACCGTCTTGTCGGGGGCCAGCAGATCGGTTTCGCGGGTTCCCGGTGCGCCGCCCATCACATGCACTGCTGCCGTAAAGGGCGCGTCAGCCGTCAGGACGGTCGTGCCCGACTTGACCGCATCATTCTGAGCATTGCCGACACGCAAACCAGCAACGTCGGTAATGAGGTTTCGGGGTCCGGGTCTGATCATGTAGTCCTCTGGGTTCAGATGCAGCGGCCACCATCGACTTCCATGCAGACGCCGGTGACCATGCTGGCTTCGTCCGAACACAGGTAGCACGCAGCGTTGCCCATGTCGTCCGGCGTTGAGAAGCGCCCCATGGGAATGGTAGACAGGAACTTCGCCCGGATTTCCGGTGTATCCTCGCCCATGAAGGATTTGAGCAATGGTGTCTCGCCTGCGACGGGGTTGATCGCGTTCACCCGGATGCCTTCGGGGGCCAGTTCAACCGCCATGGACCGTGTGGCGGTGATCATCCAGCCCTTGGACGCGTTATACCAGCTTAGCCGAGGCCGCGGACTGACCCCCGCCGTAGAGGCCACATTCAGGATCGAGCCGGTCTTGCGGGCTTTCATATGTGGGACAATATGCCGGGCGGTCAGATAGACCGATTTGGCATTCACCGCCAGAACCCTGTCGAAATCGTCTTCGCTGATGTCTTCCATCGGTGCGGGCAGATGCGTGATGCCGGCATTGTTCACCAGAATGTCGATCTGGCCCATCCTGTCGATGGCGGCGCTCGTCATGCGCGCGACCTCATCGCTTTTGGCGACATTGCATTGAAATGCTGACACACTTTCGCCCAGTTCGTCTGCCAGCGCCTCGGCAGCGTCCAGGTTCAGATCGACGATCATCACCCTTGCCCCTTCCGTCGCGAACTTGCGGACAATGCCTGCACCGAAACCCGATGCCCCACCTGTCACAATAGCTGTTTTACCTGCCAGTCTCATCTTGTCCTCCTACCCGTGAAGTGCAGCGACGGTTTTGAGCGTTGTGAAGCCGTAGAGCGCTTCGAACCCTTTCTCGCGACCGTGACCGGACAGGCCGGTGCCGCCAAAGGGCAGCTCTACCCCGCCACCCGCACCGTAATTGTTCAAAAAAACCTGTCCTGACCGCAATGCCCGCGCCAGCCGCATTTGCCGTGCCCCGTCGCGTGTCCAGACGGACGCGACCAGCCCGAACTTGGTGCCGTTGGCGATGGCTACCGCGTCTGATTCATCCTGAAACGGAATGACCACTTGCACCGGGCCGAAAATCTCGTCCTGCGCCAGCGCGTGGTCGGGCGAAACGCCCGCGAACAGATGCGGCGCGATGTAGTTGCCGTCGCTCGGGGCATCGTCCATGATCCGGCCCTTTGCGACCATCTCCAACTGGCCGCCCTGTTCGAGAAAACTGGAAACGATCTTTTTCTGCTTCGCGGAAATCAACGGTCCCACATCGAGATCGGCCATCGCTGGGCCAACCCGCAACGCGCTGTAGTGCTCAGCCATGCGCGACATCACCTCGTTATAGACCCCGCGTTGAACCAAGATCCGTGACGATGCGGAGCAGGTCTGGCCCGCGTTTTGGATGCCAGCATTTACCAGAAATGGCAGCGCCGCATCTAGATCGGCATCATCAAACACAAGCTGCGGGGACTTGCCGCCAAGCTCCAACGTGACCGGAACGACGTTTTGCGATGCGGTCGACTGGATCAGCTTGCCGACGCCAACGGAGCCGGTGAATGAAATGTGATGGATGCCCGGATGCGATGATAGCGCGGCCCCAGCTTCCTCTCCCAGACCCGGAACGACGTTCAATGCGCCTGCCGGCAGCCCAGCTTCGCGGGCAATGTCCGCGAAGGCAAGTGCGGTCAGACAGGCCTCTTCGGCGGGTTTCAGAACGGCGGCGTTACCCGTGGCCAGCGCCGCCCCGACCGAGCGCCCGATGATCTGCATGGGATAGTTCCACGGGATGATGTGCCCTGTCACGCCGTGTGGCTCGCGCAGCGTGTAGACGGTGTAGCCATCCAGATAGGGGATCGTTTGTCCATGGAGCTTGTCTGCTGCGCCTGCGTAGAACTCCATGTATCGCGCAAGAGCGACGGCGTCGGCCTTGGCCTGTTTCAGCGGCTTGCCAACATCGGTCGCTTCGATCCGGGCCAGGGCGTCGACGCGTTCCAGCACGATTTGACCGATGCGGGCCAAGACGCGCCCGCGCTCTGGTGCTGTCATGCGGCCCCAGTCACCCTGTCGCGAGCGTTCGGCTGCGTTGACGGCTTGGTCGATATCCGCAGCGCCGCCTTTTGCGATTGCACCGATCTCTTCGCCCGTCGAGGGATCAAAGATCGGCAGCGTGTCGCCAGATTCAGCCTTTCGCCACTGACTGTCGATGAAGCAAAGGGATGGTGCAAACCAAAGATCGGGTAGGGGCATCAGGTATCCTTATCGTCAAGCGGCAGGCAGAACAGGGGCCGCCGTCAACAGCTTTTGTGTGTAGGGGTGTTGTGGAGTGGTAAAGACCTGCTCGGTCTCACCCTGTTCGACAAACTCGCCTGCCTGCATCACGAGCACGCGATCCGTAATCGATCGCACCACGGACAGATCATGAGAAATGAACAGGTAGCTCAGGTCGAACTGCGCCGACAAATCTGCCAGAAGATCGAGTATCTGAGCCCGGATCGACACATCGAGTGCGGACACGGCTTCGTCCAGAATGATCAATTCGGGCTTGATGATCAGTGCGCGCGCTATGGCAATGCGCTGGCGCTGCCCTCCCGAAAACTCGTGGATGTACCTGTTTCGGTCATCGGGAGACAAACCAACGCTGGTCAGGGCCTCTGCGATGGCCGCGTCGCGCGCGGTCCCTGTCGGCGGGTTGTCCAGCAGGTGGAAAGGCTCCGTCACCAGCCGCCCAACCTTGTGACGCGGATTAAAGGAACCGTAGGGATCCTGAAACACGACCTGCATCTTGCGCCGGACGGAACGGCTGGCATTTCCATGCGTGAAGACAGGTTCGTCGTCCAGAGTGATCTCGCCCGCCTGCACGTCTTCTAGCCCCAGAATCGCACGGGTCAGGGTGGATTTACCGCAGCCGCTTTCACCGACCAGCCCAAGACTTTCGCCCCGTTTCAGGTCAAAGCTGACCCCTTTGACAGCGCGGAAAGTGCCGTGCTTGCCAAACCATCCGGAGCGAGGCGTATCGTATTCGCGCACGACATTGCGAACGCTCAGAAGCGTGTCTTCAGCGAGATGCTCCTGCCGGTCCGGCTGATGCGCGGAGGCTGCAAACAGCGCTTTGGTGTAGGGGTGCGTCATTTGGCGGTAGAGCATCTTTGCGTCGCCCGCCTCGACCACCTCGCCGTTCAGCATGATTGTGATCCGGTCGGCAAGATCTGACACAACGGCCAGATCATGGGTGATCATCATCAGGCCCATGCCGTCTTCATCCACCAGCCGCCGCAATAGCGTAAGAATTTGTGCCTGAGTGGTCACATCAAGTGCCGTTGTTGGTTCATCCGCGATCAGCAGCTTGGGTTGCAGCGCAATGGCCATGGCAATGACGACGCGCTGCCGCTGCCCGCCGGACAATTCGTGCGGGTATCGGCTGAGCGGAAAGCGGTCGGTGGGAAGCTCGCACCGCTCCAGCGCATCCTGTGCGCGCCGCAGTGCATCTGCGCGAGAGGTCTTGGGTTCATGGATGCGGATCGTTTCAGCCACCTGATCGCCAATCGTCTTGACCGGGTTCAGCGCGGTCATGGGTTCCTGAAACACCATGCCGATGTCGCGCCCGCGCATTCTGCACAGGGACGGTTCATTCAGCTCGAGGAGGTTGCGATCTTCAAGCAGGATCTCACCGCTCACCCGCGCACCATCGGGTAGAAGTTGCATGACGCTGAAAGCGGTCATCGATTTGCCCGAGCCGCTTTCCCCGATCACGCCCATCACTTCGCCGGGTGCTATCGACAGCGAAACGTCCCGCAAGATGGGGTAGCCGTGTATGGACAAGGACAGGTTGCGGATGTCGAGCAGGCTCATCAGCGGGCCTTTCGGATCTTGGGGTCGAGAAGGTCGCGCAACCCGTCGCCGGCAAGGTTCAGGCCCAGCACGGTCAGCACAATGGCGAGGCCGGGGAAGATCGCCATATGTGGTGCAAGCGAGATCATCGTTTGGCTTTCGGCAAGCATCCGTCCCCAGCTCGGAGTTGGAGGCTGTGCGCCAAGCCCTACATAGCTGAGCGACGCCTCGGCGAGTATGCCCATCGAAAACTGGATGGTTCCCTGCACGATCAGCAGGTTCATTACGTTTGGCAGGATATGCTCGGCGGAGATACGGGTGGCACCCTTTCCCGCGACGCGCGCGGCGAGGATGTAGTCGAGTTTCCACAGCGACAGCGCGGCCCCGCGTGTAACGCGGGCGAAGACGGGGATGTTAAAGATGCCGATCGCGATGATCGCGTTCACAGCAGACGGGCCGAAGATGGCAGTGATCAGGATGGCAATCAGCAGCGATGGAAAGGCGAAGACCAGATCATTGCCCCGCATGATGAACTCATCAAGGAAACTGCCGCGCCTGGCGGCGGCTGTCAGGCCAAGCGGCACGCCAATCCCCATCCCGATCCCTACCGCGACGAGTGCTACGGCAATGGAAGTGCGCGCGCCCACCATGATCATGGAAAAGATGTCGCGTCCAAAATGATCCGTGCCGAACCAATGCAACATGGAAGGTGGCTGGAGTTTGGAAGCAACATCGATCTTGGTGACGTCGAAAGGTGTCCAGGCGAAGGAAAGCAGGGCAGCCCCGGCAAAGATCAGGGTCAGTGTCAGCCCGATCATCAGGCCGCGAGATCTGAAAACGGCGCGCGCGATGGCGATATCCTGCATCACTGCCGCCCCCGAAGGCGCGGATCGACCCACGCATAGGCCAGGTCGACCGCGAAATTCACGACGATCACAGCAAAGACCAGCATCATCACTACGCTTTCAACAACGATCAGGTCACGTTGAGAAATGCTCTGGAACACAAGCCGTCCGAGACCGGGCAGGAAGAAGACGTTCTCGATGATGATCGCGCCTGCCAGAAGGAACGAGAATTGCAGCCCGACGATGGTCAGAACCGGAATGAGCGCATTGCGCAGCGCATGCCGCCACAACGCCTGTTTTCGGGTCAGCCCCTTTGCCCGGCAGGTGCGGATGTAGTCTTCGGACAGGGTGTCCAAAAGCGATGATCGCATGACTCGCGCAAGGATCGAGGCCTGTGGCAGGGCCAGCGCGATAGCCGGTAGGGTGAGGGCCTTCAAGGCGACCCAAAACCCTGCGTCCCAACCGGGAAATCCGCCTGCCGAGAACCAGCGTAAATTGATGGCAAAGACCAGCACCATCAGCATTGCGAACCAGAAGTTGGGGATCGCCACGCCCAATTGCGTGGCCCCCATCACCGTGACATCCGTGGCCGACCCGCGACGGGATGCGGCCAGAATGCCAACTGGAAACGCGACCAGAACGGTCAGTGAAAGAGCATAGAGGGCGAGCGGAAGTGATATCCACAGCCGTTCGCCAATAATGTCGGAAACCGGTGTCCGATAGGTATAGGAGACACCGAAATCACCTGTCAGCATTCCGCCGATCCAGTTCAGGTATCGCTGATATAACGGGACATCGAGGCCGAGTTGTTCACGCAAGGCGGCGACCGTATCGGGCTGCGCGTTCACGCCCAACATGAAGCTTGCCGGGTCACCGGGTACGATCTCAATCGCTGCGAAAATCACGATGCTCGCGACAATCAGGCTGATGATCAGCGATTGCAGACGTTTCAGGGTGTATCGGATCATGCTGTATCGCTGTTAGGGGATGTCCCGGCGGCCATAGCGCCGGGACCAGGGATCATTCGGCCCAATGGACGGCGGTCAGATCGACGGCTTGGGTCGGTGCGTCCGCCCAGATGCCTTCCAGACCCGTTTTGACCACGCTCATCAGCGGCAGCTGAAACAGGTATCCGTTCACATAATCATCCGCGATAATCTGTTGAGCCTGTTGCCATAACTTGCTGCGGCCTTCCGGATCGGCGGTGGCGGTCAGTGTCTCGATCACCTGCTGGAAATCGGGGTTGTCGTATTGGAAATAGTAGTCGGGACGCGCGTAGATTCCGATATCCATCGGTTCGGTGTGCGACACGATTGTCAGGCCGAAATCCTTGCCGTTGAACACGTTTTCCAGCCACTGCGCCCATTCGACATTGGTGATTTCAGTCTCGATTCCAACCTCACGAAGCTGGGCGGCGATGATCTCGCCGCCGCGCCGGGCGTAAGAGGGCGGCGGCAGTTTCAACGTCGTGGTAAACCCGTCGCCGTAGCCCGCTTCTTCCAGCAATTGTTTGGACCTTTCAGGATCGTAATTCGACTGCTCGGTCAGGTCGACATAGTCGGGGTTGTGCGGTGCGAAATGCGTGCCGATGGGCTCGCCATAGCCGAACATCGCACCGTCGATCAGCGCGCTACGATCAATCGCATGGGCTACAGCCTCACGCACCTTGGGATCGTTGAAGGGCTCCGCGCCGTTGTTCATGGCCAGGATCGTTTCGCCCTCGGTCGATCCCACGAGCACGCGAAAGCGTGGGTCGGCTTCGAAATTCGCGAGGTTTTCAGGCGCAGGATAGGAGTAGAAGGCATCTACATCCTCGGCCATCACGGCCGCGAAGGCGGCGGATGGGTCCGAGATGAACTTGAAAGTCGCTGTGTCCAGTGCCGCAGGCGTGCCCCAGTAGTCGGGGTTTTTCACCAGGTCGATGCTGTCGCCCTGTGTCCAGTCGGAAAACTTGAATGCGCCGGTGCCAATGGGATTGGACTTGATGTCCTCGATGCTTTCCGGAGCGACGATCACGGCGTCACCCCATGCCATGTTGAACAAGAAGGATCCATCCGGCTCGCTGAGAGTAACTTTCACGGTCAGCGAATCCACGGCTTCGACGCTTTCGATCCCCTCAAACAGCGCCTTCTGTGCGTTAGCAGATTCTTCTGCGCGAGCGCGATCCAAGGTGAATACAACGTCCTCGGCGGTCAGATCTGTGCCGTCGTGAAATGTCACGCCTTCGTGCAGATGAAAGGTGTATTCCGTGCCGTCCTCAGAGATTTCCCAGCTTTCGGCCAGACCGGGATCGACCGACCCGTCAGGACCGAAACGGGTCAGCCCCTCGAAGACATTGGAATACAGCACCTGATCAATCGCACCGGCTGCGGCGCCGGTCGGGTCAAGATGCGGCGGCTCCAGCTGCAGACCAACGGTGACATCGCCGGCCGCCTGTGCGGCGCCGAGGCCTGCAAGCAAGGCGAATGACGAGGCGAAGGCCGACGTTCTGAGAAGGTTATTCATCTGGGCTATCCCCTGTTGGTTCCCGTGTTGTGGCCCGATTGATCGGACTCTTACTGTGGTTTGAGCAGATCGATCAGGCTTTGCCCCATCACTTTGGCTGAATCGATCATGTCGTCAACTCCGACAAATTCATCAGGCTTATGTGCCATTTCCAGAAGGCCGGGGCCATAGGCGATGCAGTTCTTGAGCTTGCCGATGCGGTCGATGTGCTTCTGATCATAGGTACCGGGTGAGACGACGTACTCGGGCTGCTTGCCCATCACGTCGCCAATGGCCTTGGCGACACTGGTGACCACGGGGGCGTTCTTGTCGGTCATGCTTGGGATGACGCGGAACAATTCGCGCATGTCGTAGCGGAAGTTCTGGCGCTGATGTTTCACGGTTTCCAGCACGGTGCGCAGTTCTTGCGCGACGTCTTCGACATCTTCTTCGATCAGGAAACGTCGGTCCACGATGACGCGGCAGCTGTCGGGCACGCATGGCGAGGGCAGGCCGGTGAAGTCAGTTTCCTGCTCTGCCTGTCCGCCATGGATCGAATTGATGTTCATCGTCGATTGGCGCGCGCCTTCGGGAACAACGGGCATTTCCGTGCGCTTCTGCGCCAGTTGGGGATAGAGGGATGCCTCCATCTCGTGCAGGACGGCCCCCATATGGCGTACGGCGCAGTCTCCGAGAAACGGCATTGATCCATGTGCTATTTCGCCATGTGTTTCGATTTCAGCCCAATACACACCTCGATGACCGAGACAGATCCGGTCCTTCTGCAGTGGCTCGGGGATGATGACGTGCTGAACGCGCTCGGGCGAGAAGTACCCTTTCTCGGCAAGGTAGGCGACACCGCCATATCCTCCGGATTCCTCATCTGCAGTTCCGGAAATTTCGATGGCACCGGTGAAGTCTGGACAGATTTCAAGGAATGCTTCCGCCGCGATGATCGAAGCGGCCAAGCCCCCTTTCATGTCACAGGTGCCGCGACCGTAAATCTTGCCGTCTTTCAATTCGCCGCCGAACGGGTCCGTTGTCCAACCAGCACCAACATCAACTACATCGATATGAGAATTGAAATGTACGCATTCGCCGACTTGCGTACCTTCGTAACGTGCGATCACGTTCCAACGGGGATATTTGTCGCTGTCGCCTGGTGTTCCCTCGCCGCGCACCAATTCCACGTCAAACCCGCGAGAGGCTAGCCGGTCTCGCAGATACTCGCAGATCTCGCGATAGTTTTCGCCCGGCGGGTTAAGTGTCGGGATACGAACAAGATCTTGCGTCAACGCGATCAGGTCGTCCCGCTTCCGGTCAATCCGATCCATGAGTTTGGTCGAGAATTCAGTGATTTTCGCCATCGCCTGCCCGCGTGATTTGCTTGGAGGGGGTAGCATGACGTCAAGAAAATACGGTAGCAATACCGTATAACCACGGTACACTACATGACAACGTTCGACACGCTTGCACATCTTGCTTTCGACAGCGCTCCTGTCGGACTCGTCTTGACAGAAGATCGAGTTGTCCGAGCCTGCAATCAAACTTTTGCAGACTTGAGCGGGTTCTCGGTTGAAGAACTGGTGGGGCAGAGTTTTCGCCAGCTATACGACAGTGACGAAGAGTTTGCGCAGGTACGCGACATTGGATTGGCGGCGCTGCGGCGGCAGAAAGTGTATTCTGATCTGCGTATTCTAAGGCGGAAAGACGGAAGTGCCATCTGGTGCCGTTTCCGAGCACGATCGCTGACACCGGAAGCGCCTCTGGCACGGACCGTACTGAGCTACTCGATGCTTGCCGACGCGCCAACGCGCGTTAATCTGACGCCGAGGGAACGAGACGTCGTGATGTTGTTGATGCAAGGAATGACCAGCAAGCAAATTGCCGGGGATCTTGGCTTGTCGCCGCGAACGATTGAAGATGTTCGGGCACGACTGCTTCGGAAGTTCGGTGTGCACAATGCTGCGGAACTTCTGAACCGTTTGACGAATATAGAATTGTAACTTGATGGCGCGAACTGGCGAATTTCATCCGATACGTAAATCGGGGCTAAACCTACCGCTGACAATGCCGTAGTTGGTCTGATGGCTTCGGCCGAGGCAAGGTTTTTTGGGCAAGACAACAATATATGACGCAACAAGCATCCCCTGAACGCAAGCCGCCATCTCGCACACGCGATCCACGGCTCGATTTCTTTCGCGGCGTAGCAATGTATGTCATTCTTCTGTCGCACGTTCCGTCCAACCCATGGGCTTTATGGACGCCATCACGTTTCGGGTTTTCCGATGCCGCGGAAATCTTCGTGTTCTGTTCGGGCATGGCTTCGGCTATCGCCTTTGGCACGATCTTCCAGTACGCGGGTTGGTGGATGGGCACTTTGCGCATCCTATTGAGGATGTGGCAGATTTACTGGGCGCATCTGGGTGTTTTCTTCGTGGCCCTCTTTACGATGCTGGTCCTGAATCAGACGGGCTGGTTCGAGAAAGATTACGTGGATGCATTGAATCTGTATCCCTTCATCCGTGAAACGGGACGTAACATGATTGGCTTGATGACCATGACTTATGTGCCGAATTACTTTGACATCTTGCCAATGTATTTCGTCATTCTGGGATTGGTTCCGCCGATGATGTTGCTGGCGCAGATCAGTCCGAAACTCGTGATTATGGCTAGCCTGTGTCTGTGGGCTTACGTGACGGCCGGTGGGTTGGAGCTTCCAGCGGAATACTGGTTTTCCAGAGGCAGCGAGCGGCAGTGGTTCTTCAACCCTTTTGCCTGGCAACTCGTCTTTTTCACGGGGTTCGGTTTGATGGCAGGTTGGATTCCCAAGCCGCCCAAAAGCCGCGCAATGATCGCGATCGCCTGCGCGGTGGTGGTGATATCATTGCCCTTGGCGTGGCACGAGACCGTTGGGATGTTCGCAGAAATCCGGGCGTGGCGGAAGGAATGGTGGATCCTGCTGTCCAAGACCGACCAGGGAATTTTGCGATATATCCATTTTCTTAGCTTGGCTTATCTTGCGTGGGCTGCCGTAGGACCGATGGGAAGCCGTTTGCTAGGTGGTCCTATACGTGATCGGGTGACACCCGTTGTCAGTAAGGTCGGCCAGCAAACTTTAGCGGTGTTCATGACGTCGATGGTGTTGTCGCGGTTGATGGGGGTTTTGCTGGATGTCATGGGGAGGGGTGTGTTGCAGGCACTGGTCGTCAATGTGTTGGGCATCGCATTGCTTTCTTTGACCGCATATTTTGTGGCCTACCTGAAAGCTCAGCCCTGGCGGAACGCTGTGCGCGCTGCGCTGGATGGTCGCTGAATTGACAGAGGGCGGGTAAGCCCCCTGTCGTTATGCCACGTGATCTGACAGGTGTTCGGGATCGGCATCAAGAAACCCGCCTGACTGCCGATTCCAGAAGCTCGCATAGAGACCACCTTGTGCCAGCAATTCCTCATGCGTGCCGTCTTCGGCGATGCGTCCGGCCTCCATCACGATGATACGGTCCATCTGGGCGATGGTTGACAGGCGGTGCGCAATCGCGATCACCGTCTTGCCCTGCATCACGCCATAGAGCGTTTGCTGGATGCTTGCCTCCACCTCGGAATCGAGCGCAGAGGTCGCTTCGTCCAGCACAAGGATAGGCGCGTCCTTCAGGATGACCCGCGCCAAAGCAATCCGCTGGCGCTGGCCACCCGACAGTTTTACACCCCGTTCACCGACATGCGCGTTGTATCCCGTGCGACCCTTGGGGTCGGCAAGTTGCTGGATGAAGTCATGCGCTTCGGCTCGCTTTGCGGCTTCGATCATTTGCGCTTCGGTCGCGTCGGGCCGACCATACAGGATGTTGTCCCGCACCGACCGATGCAGCAGGGAACTGTCCTGCGTGACCATGCCGATCTGCTTGCGCAGGCTTTCCTGTGTGACCAGCGAAATGTCTTGCCCGTCGATCAACACCCGACCGCTTTCGGCGTCGCGGAAACGCAGCAGCAGGTTGACCAGCGACGACTTACCCGCGCCGGAGCGCCCGACCAAGCCGACCTTCTGTCCGTCGGGGATGACCAGATTGATGTGATCCAGCCCGCCTTTGCCCTTGCCGTAGTGGTGGCTGAGGTTGTCGTAGCGGATTTCGGCCTTGCGCACCTTGAGTGTCGTCGCGTCGTCGGTATTGGTAACGGTCTGGGGCTGCGCAATGCTTTCCAGGCCTTCGCGGATCACACCGAAATGCTCGAAAATCCGAACGGTCAGCCACATGATCCACCCGGTCATCGCGTTCAACCGCACCGTCAGCGCAACCGCAGTGGACACCTGTCCGATGCTCAGGCTGCCGATTGACCATAACCAAATGGCGGGGCCAACCAACAATAGAACGGCCAGCGCGTTGACGCCCGCGATGCCTGTCATCATCACCGAGAACAGCCGCAGAATCCGCGAGAACCGCAGCCGGTGCCGCGACATGGCGTTGCGAGCGTAGGTTTCTTCCCGCTCCGCATGCGCGAACAGCTTGACCGTTTCTATGTTGGTATATGCGTCAACCACGCGAGCGGTAACGGCCGAATTCGCGTGGCTCAGCTTTTCAGATGCGCGACCGATCCGCGGGGCCAGCCATAGAACGAACCACAGATACAGCCCGATCCACAGCAGCAGCGGGATGACCAGACGCATATCCATCCGGCTGAGCACGAACAGAGTGCCCATCACGAAGATCGCCGCGTGCCAGAATCCCTCGAACATCAGGAATACGCTGTCCTCGACCGCATAGCCCATGTTCATCACGCGGTTTGCAAGACGTCCGGCGAAGTCGTTCTGGAAGAAGCCGACCGATTGACCCAGCATGTGCTTGTGTGAGCGCCAGCGCGCCTGCGCCACCATATTGGTCGAGTAGGCACGGAACAGCAGTGCGAAGTTCAGCGATACTGCAAGCGGGCGCAGGATCAGGATCAGCACCGCGGCCAGAAGGAGCTCGATCGCGTGGCGGTTCCAGAATGCGTCGCGCCCGGCGCTGGTCATCAGGTCGATGACGCGACCCGAATAGTAGATCAGCGCGGTTTCCGTCAGCGCGGCGATTAGTCCCACCGCTGCAATCGCTAGCAGCACCTTCTTGAACGGAAGAAGATGGGATATCAGGAACTTACGCAGCTCTTTCGGCGGCGTTTCTTCCTCATACGCAGCAAACGGGTCGACAAGATTTTCTAGATTTCGAAGCATAGTGCCCCTCCGCGGGGATCTGATTGTCTTGAAAAGGATGGACTGCGCGGGCAGCCCGGTACGGCGCTGCCGGTGTCAGCAAGATGGTCGTGCGGTAATGCCTCATCAAGAGTCCTCCACTATGAGTCGCAATTTCTATAGCCGCGAAATTTCCTTGCGTCACCCCCTTGGGACAAAAAACTTCGAACGGACTATTCGTCAGCGAAAAGCGGTTTCTTGAAACCGGTGTGGCTGGGCGTATAGCCAGCGGTTTCATAGAACTTGTGTGCTGTCTCGCGCTGTCGATCGCTGGTCAGCTGCATCAGGGCGCATCCGGCATCTCGCGCACGCTGTTCGGCATCTGCCAGAAGCATGCGCCCCACTCCAGTGCCTCGTAATGATGACGCCACCCGCACAACCTTCGATCTGGGCGCGGCGGGTGGCTGTTCGCGATAGGCCGCTGATGGCTGTCAACTGGTAGGTGGCTACGACCTTATCGTCCATGATACCCACATAGACGCGGTTTCCGGTTTCGCGCGACATGGCGTCGAACGCGTCGAAATAGACCGAAAGGTTCTGTCCTTCGCGTCCACGACCCAGTTCATCATCCACCAACAGCGCTACGACCTGAGGAACTTCATCGCGGTATGCTTCTCGAAACTCAATCTCGATCGCCATTTTCCGGATCTCAGAAATCCCAATCGTCGTCTTCGGTTGCGACGGCTTTGCCGATCACGTAGGAGGAGCCAGAACCTGAGAAGAAGTCGTGGTTCTCATCGGCGTTTGGCGACAGCGATGCCATGATCGCCGGGTTCACCTGGCAGACCTGATCGGGGAACAGCGCCTCGTATCCTAGGTTCATGAGCGCCTTGTTCGCGTTGTAATGCAGGAAGTGGTTTGACGTCTTCGGTCAGGCCGAGGTTATCATACAGGTCCTCGGTGTAACGGGTTTCAACCTCGTAGAGTTCGAACATCAGCGAGAAGGCAAAATCCTTGAGCTCCGCCCGTTCGGCTTCCGACAAGCGTTCAAGCCCACGCTGGTACTTGTAGCCGATGTAGTAGCCGTGAACCGCCTCATCCCGGATAATCAGGCGGATCAGGTCGGCCGTGTTGGTCAGCTTGGCCCGGCTCGACCAGTGCATCGGCAGGTAGAAGCCCGAATAGAACAGGAAGCTTTCCAGAAACACGCTGGCGATCTTTTTCTTCAGCGGGGATTCAGTAGCCTTGTATTCGTCCAGGATCAGCCGGGATTTCTGCTGAAGCTGCGGATTTTCATCGGCCCAGCGGAAGGCTTCGTCAACTTCCTGCGTCTGGCAAAGCGTAGAAAAAACAGACGAATAACTGCGCGCGTGAACGGCTTCCATGAAGGCGATATTCGTCAGAACCGCTTCTTCATGGGGGGTGACGGCGTCGGGCATCAGGGCAGGGGCGCCAACGGTGTTCTGGATCGTATCCAGCAGGGTCAGGCCGGTGAAAACACGAATCGTCAGTTGCTTTTCCTGCTCGGTCAGCGTGGCCCAGCTCTGGATGTCGTTGGATAGCGGCACCTTTTCCGGCAGCCAGAAATTGACTGTCAGTCGGTTCCAGATTTCGAGATCCTTGTCGTCGTGCAGTCGGTTCCAGTTGACGGCGTGGGGGACGGTGCGGGGTTCGATCATGTCTTTCACGAGCAGAGCCTTTCAGCGCGCGGAGCAGGTCGCGGCGCATGGATCATATCACGCCTGTCCTGCAAGGGAAATTTCGCGCCGGACCCTTGGGGCGGTCCGGCGCTTGGGGAAACTTAGAGTGAGCAGCTCACACAACCCTGCACTTCGGTCCCTTCCAGGGCCATCTGGCGCAGGCGGATGTAGTAGATGGTCTTGATGCCCTTCTTCCACGCGTAGATTTGCGCGCGGTTGATATCTCGGGTGGTTGCCGTGTCCTTGAAGAACAGCGTCAGGGAAAGACCTTGATCCACGTGCTGAGTTGCGGCCGCATAAGTGTCAATGATCGCCTCGGGCCCGATTTCATACGCGTCACGGTAGTATTCGAGGTTTTCGTTGTTCATGAACGCGGCCGGGTAGTAGACGCGTCCGATCTTACCTTCCTTGCGGATCTCGATCTTTGAGGTGATCGGGTGGATCGAGGACGTCGAGTTGTTGATATAGCTGATCGAGCCGGTCGGCGGCACGGCCTGGAGGTTACGGTTGAAGATGCCGTGCTTCATCACGGCGGACTTCAGCTCTGCCCAATCGTTACGTGTTGGAACGGCAACACCCAATTTGTCGAACAACTCGCGCACGCGGTCGGTTTCCGGCAACCAGTCCTGCTCAGTGTATTTGTCGAAGAATGTGCCGTCGGCGTACTTCGACTTCTTGAAACCCTTGAATGTCTGCTTGCGTTCCCTAGCGATGGCGTTCGAGGCGCGCAGGCAGTGATAGAGCACCGTCGCGAAATAGATGTTTGTGAAATCCACACCTTCTTTGCTGCCATAGTGGATGTGTTCGCGCGCAAGAAAGCCATGCAGGTTCATCTGGCCCAAGCCGATCGCGTGACTTTCGTCATTTCCACGACGCACGGAGGGCACGCTGTCGATCGCTGACATTTCAGACACAGCATTCAGAGCGCGGATCGCGGTCTCGACCGTCGCACCTATATCGCCGCCATCCATCGTTCTGGCGATGTTGAGTGAGCCAAGGTTGCATGAGATGTCCGTACCCAGGTGCTTATAGCTAAGATCGTCGTTGAATTCGGATGCCTCGTTCACCTGCAGGATTTCCGAGCATAGGTTGGACATGTTGATCCGACCCTGAACCGGATTGGCACGGTTGGCGGTGTCCTCGAACAGGATATAGGGGTAGCCGGATTCAAACTGGATTTCCGCGATGGTCTGGAAGAATGCCCGCGCGTTGATCTTCTTCTTCCGAATCTTGGGGTTGTCGACCATCTCGTCGTACTTCTCGGTCACAGAGATTTCCGAGAAGGGCAGGCCATAAACCTTTTCGATGTCATGCGGTGAGAAGAGATACATGTCTTCGTTCTTCTTCGCCAACTCGAAGGTGATGTCCGGAATGACGACGCCAAGCGACAGCGTTTTGATCCGGATTTTCTCGTCGGCATTCTCGCGTTTTGTGTCGAGAAAGCGCAAAATGTCGGGATGGTGTGCATTCAGGTAAACCGCGCCCGCGCCTTGTCGCGCACCGAGTTGGTTTGCGTAGGAAAAGCTGTCTTCCAGCAGCTTCATCACCGGGATCACGCCCGATGACTGGTTCTCGATGCCTTTGATGGGGGCTCCGGATTCGCGGATGTTGGTCAACATCAGGGCAACGCCGCCGCCGCGCTTGGACAATTGAAGCGCCGAGTTGATCCCGCGACCTATGCTTTCCATATTGTCTTCGAGGCGCAGAAGGAAACAGGAGATAAGTTCGCCGCGTTGCTTCTTGCCTGCGTTCAGGAAAGTCGGAGTCGCTGGTTGGAACCGGCCCGCGATGATTTCCTCCATCAACCGCATGGCCAGTTTCTTGTCACCCTGCGCCAACGCCAGCGCGACCATGACAACGCGATCCTCGTAACGTTCGAGGTAGCGCTTCCCGTCAAACGTCTTCAGCGTGTAGCTGGTGTAGTATTTGAACGCACCAAGAAACGTCGGAAAGCGAAACTTCTTCGTGTAGGCCGCGTCCCAGATCTTGCGGACGAAGTCGCGGCTGTACTGGTCGAGCACTTCTTTTTCATAATAGCCTTCCGACACGAGATAGCCGAGCTTCTCGTCCAGCGAATGGAAGAACACCGTGTTCTGATTGACGTGCTGTAAGAAATACTGCCGCGCAGCGCGCCTGTCAGCATCGAACTGGATCTTCCCCTCGGGGTCATAGAGATTCAGCATCGCGTTCAGCGCGTGGTAGTCCAACTCTTCGGTCTGCGCTACTGGGCGCTCAAGGGTTGCCGTGTCCAAAACTTGTCCAATCCTGCACGAACGCGCGCGATGTCGGTTTCCGTCCCCGACAGCTCGAACCTATAGAGCAGGGGGACGCCGCATTTGGCAGATATGACATCGCCCGCATGGGCAAAGTATTGCCCGAAATTGCGGTTGCCCGTGGCGATGATACCACGGAGGTTTTTGCGGGTGTCCGCATTATTGAGAAAGCGGATCACCTGTTTGTGTACGGCCCCCCGTCCTTCACCGTCCGAATAGGTCGGGCTGATAAGGACGAAGGGCCGATCCACCGCGATCATCTCTTCCGAGGCACGATATGGAATCCGGCAGGCCGAAAGGCCCAGCCGCGAGATGAAGCGGTGGGTGTTGCCGGACGGGCTGGAGAAGTAGAAAAGCCCGCCCATGGCGTCAGCTCAATGCGCCGATCTTGTCGGGGCGAAAACCCGCCCAGTGATCATTGTCGGCGATAACAACAGGTGCCTGACGATAACCGAGCGACTGGACATGATCCATTGCGCCGGCATCTTGGGTCAGATCGATAACATCATACTCAAGACCTTTGCTGTCCAGCGCACGGGTCGTGGCCGTGCATTGTACACAGGCGGGTTTGGAATAAACGGTTATCGTCATGCGCGCGTCCCCAAGGGTTGTTGGCAGAGACACAGACGGAGCGGCCTTTCACTGCCGGCACTCATCCGCGGACCCTCCGCCCGTGATGGTCTTTCGTCGTCCTGGCAGGTCTCCTGACTGCGCGGCTCGGACGCCTTGGCCCTCCTTCCCGGTGCAGATACACCAGTGGATATTCGGACCTTGGCTTGCCGCTTACAGTTGCGGGGGCAGCGCCGGAATTACACCGGCTTCCCTCTTCACCCGAGGCTGAATCGCGGGAACCAGAACACCCCCATTTAGTGCCAAACTGACGGCTACTGTCAATATATAGTTATTCACATCTGGGAAAACATCTGTGGAAAAGTGAATGTGATCCACCAGTGTCTTGTTTTTAACGCAAAGGAGGCGGTGCGGATGATTTTCTACAACTGCCTCTACGGCAAGAATGGGCTGTTAACCAAATCTTACTGGGTAAATGCCTGTTGCCGCCGTATTTGCCTTCACGTTGTTTTGATGGCGTTGGGTAAGTGGCTTCCGTCGTGGTGCGGTCGGTTCGGCTGCGTATTCGCCGCCCTACTCCCTGTGTCCGATAGCATAGTAAAAAAACAGGGTAGTGAGGGATCTTACCGACGAGAGCCGTAATCAGTCCGAAATCCGCAATATGCGTCAGCGCCATCGCGCTCCTCACGGCATGTGGCGGTGGTTCTTCGGACGGGTCCACTGATTTCACGAGCATTAGTCGCTTCCCGAAGAAGGCATTGTGCTGATCCAAGGACAGGCGACAAGTGGTAGCTACAGTTACAACAAAGACACAGGGCCGTGTCCTTCCACGATGATCAGGCGGGCGATGCCTCAATCAACCTGATGATCGATGGGGCCAATTCCGAGATACGGAGCCAGTCCGACTGTAGTAACTTCTGACATGACCGCATCCCAAAATGGATTGTTGCGACCCCACCTTGGCAAATCGATGCCGTCGGGGGCGGTTACAGCATCAACGCCTCGACTTCTTTCGGTGAAGTGTCAGGCGAATGGGCGCAAAGCGGGATATCGGCCTTCAGCTCCAACGAATATGACCTGTCTATTGGGTTGCAGCGGAATTTCTGGATTCGCTTTCGTAGGTCGATCGGTCTGCGGCATGGTAAAGCCCGGAGGCGAGGTATTGTTTCTTTGATTGAGTTCTCCCACACGACCGAGAAACCGTAATCTTCTTTAACTTGCCCTTTCTTTGCATCGGCTGCTAGGGTTTTCTTGTGTTGCTGGGCATCGGCATTGCTATGGGGTGCATGCAGGCGTCGGTTACACCCCCATACGTTCTCTATGAGAGATGGCCATGACATTCCGAGACCACCGCCTTCGCACGATGCTGATCTCAGCCGCGCTAGTCACGAGCACTCTTGCAGCGGGCATCGCCGATGCCTGTACGCGCTTTGTCTATCTTGGGGCTGACGAGCAGATCATCACGGCGCGCTCGATGGACTGGAAGTCGGATATCGGCACCAATCTGTGGGTCTTTCCTCGAGGGATGGAACGCAATGGCGAGGCCGGCCTGAACTCGATCGAATGGACGTCCAAATATGGCAGTGTCAAATATGGCAGTGTCATTGCCTCTGCCTATGACTTGGCCACCACTGACGGGATGAATGAGGCGGGGCTGGTCGCCAACATTCTATGGCTGGTCGAATCCGACTACCCCGAATTCGACGGCAGCCAGACAGGTCTGAGTATCGCCGCCTGGGCGCAATACGTGCTGGATAACTTTGCGACCGTTCAAGAAACTGTTGCTGCGTTGGAGGCCGAGCCATTTACCATCGTGACGGATGCCGTACCCGGCGAGGATCGTCTGGCAACCTTGCACCTTTCGATTTCCGACAAGACAGGCGACAGCGCGATTGTGGAATACATCAACGGCGAACAGGTCATCCACCATAGCCGTGAGTACCAGGTGATGACCAATTCCCCGATCTTCGAGCAGCAACTGGCGCTCGAATCCTATTGGCGACAGATCGGCGGCACTGTTATGCTACCCGGCACCAATCGCGCTTCGGATCGGTTCGCGCGGGCGTCATTCTATGTGAATGCGATTCCCAAGACCGAGAATCCGATCGAGACCATCGCAAGTGTGTTCGGTGTGATCCGGAATGCTTCGGTTCCCTTCGGGATCACGACGCCGGATGAGCCCAACATTTCTTCGACGCGCTGGCGTACTGTCGCGGATCACAAGCGGCTGCTGTATTTTTTTGAATCCGCACTGACGCCCAACACATTCTGGGTGGATCTGAAGAAGTTCGATTTTGCGCCCGAGACGGGCAAGGTGATGCGTTTGGAACTGGGGCCACAGCAAACGATGACCTATTCGGGGTTGGCCAATGACAGCTTTGTCGAAACCGAGCCTTTCGATTTCCTGGGGCCTTAGTGCTGGGCGACTGGATTAGCGGCGATACCTGTTCGCGCGCTGTCTTATGAATCGCAAATCCGCCATCGCGGTAACGGTTGCGACAAGGACGGCCATGCAGAGGAGCCATTTGGAGACTCTCTCCATCGTGCCCTCGATCTGAACCGCGTGAAGAACGGTTGCCGCGACAACGATCAGGGCCAGCATGTTGTGCAGACGTTTCCAGTGCAGGGGACGCATCCTGAACCGCGTTCGCAGAAGAACTAGGAATACTGTCGCGACGATGCCCCACATCGCAATGATACCGTAAACCGAGAATGGGGTTGGTGCGACAAGCAGTAGTGCATCCAGCGTATCGGCGGGGCTGGTGATGAACAGGCCGCCGATATGCAGCGCCACGCAGATCACGATGGCACGCCCAATCCACAGGTGAACTCGCCGCTCTGAAATCTGCATTGGCAAGGGTAGGTATCCGGCCGGCAATAGCGGCTGAACAAGCATCAGCGACAGGCACAGGATACCCGCGAAGCCACCCACGATATATGCGGTGCCGCGGTAGTTCAGATATGGGCTGAATACGGCCAGCACTACGGGCGCTGTCATTAGCACCAAGATCAAGCCCCAAAGGACAGCCCCGAACCAAGGTCTCGATGTGAGGTTGTTATGGGACGGCGTCGGACTCTTAGGGGGGCGCAAGAATGAAATCAGCCGCTACAGAGGTGTCCGAAGCGCTGCGCATCACTGGCCTCAGGAAAACTGTCTTGTACGTTCCGTCATCATAGGCAAGGTGCGCGTGAGGCTGCCCGAAATTGGGCACAATCTGCTCCATTTCCAATTGGAATGATCCATCTCGCGCTGTCATGACACTGCCGTGGTTCCGTGGCTCGCGCTCGCCTCCAAGTGTTGTGGCGGCCCAGATCTGGATACGGACACCTTCAAGCGGCGCGCCGTCTCTCGCATGTCGGACATTTCCGTGCACCACGAAACCTCGTCCCAGCCGTTCGACCAGTGGAGCGTTGGGCCGGTAGTTGTTGCTTCCGCCGCGCATGGATTGGGTCGGTGAGAGCCCTTGCCCCCACGCCTTCGAGACAAGGCCCGTTGGATTGTACAACAATCCGAATCCGGCGAGCCCGACCGAAACAAGAAACGTGCGGCGATTATAGAATGGTGTGGACACGTCGTTACTCCGCTTTTCGATCATGGGGTAGTTGTCCTCAGGACGCATTCTACGCCCAATCGGTAATTTCCGCGGGGATAATTCTGTCACGATCCTGTGAGGCAGGGCAAAGCCATCGAAGTGAACTGTTGCAGCAATGCGTGTCCTCAACTCGCTATACGATACTTCCGCCGTCGCCTGGTTGACGTTGGCTATGTGGAAAAGGTGCTTCAATACGTCAATCCGGCAGGTAATCCCATTGTTCGCGCAACGAAAACCGTTATCTTGCCCAGATAGCAAGGATATCGGATAAGGGCAGGGTATGAGCGGTCTTCTGGCACTTCTGGACGATGTTGCAGCAATCGCAAAAGTCGCGGCAGCATCCGTGGATGATGTGGTCGGGCAGGCCGTGAAGGCGTCGTCAAAGGCGGCGGGCGCGGTGATAGACGACACTGCCGTTACACCCAAATATGTTCATGGTTTCGAAGCGAAGCGTGAACTGCCGATTGTGTTCAGGATCGCGCGCGGATCAGTTTTCAACAAGTTGGTGATCTTGCTGCCAATCGCCTTGTTGCTGTCCGCCTTCGCACCTTGGGCAATTGCACCACTGCTGATGATCGGAGGCGCGTATCTGTGTTTCGAGGGGGCCGAGAAAGTATGGCATCTGCTGAACCCGGCCGATGACCACGAAGAAGACCTGTATCAGGAAAAGCTGATAGGCGCGCATCTGGAGGAGGCCAAGGTCAAAGGCGCAATCAAAACCGATTTCATCCTGTCGGCGGAAATCATGACGATCATCCTGTCCGCGCTGCCTGCGCATTATCCGATCTGGATGGAGGCGTTATCTCTAGCCATCGCCGGTCTGTTGATCACGGTGGGTGTCTATGGTGCCGTCGCGCTGATCGTGAAGGCCGATGATGTCGGGCTTGCGATGGCTGCGAAGGGGCGCTTGTCCGCGACGCGTAAACTTGGTGAATGGATCGTGAAGGGTATGCCCTATCTGATGAAACTGCTGGTCATTGTCGGGACTGCTGCAATGATCTGGGTCGGCGGGTCGATTATTCTGCATGGCGCGTATGAATTGGGCTTCAAGGCGCCTTACGAAACCATTCACCACATCGCGGAAATCGTAGCGCATGTGGTTGGACAGGCGCAGGGCTTCGTGGCCTGGTTTGTCACCGCGTTCATCGATGGGATTATCGGGCTGATCCTCGGGCTGCTGCTGATCCCCGTCGCAACCCGTGTGATTGCACCGATCATGGGGCTGTTTGGAAAGCCTGCGTCACACTAGTCGGCCACGGCCTTGCGGCACCTGTCCACCATGAAGTCGATGAACAGCCGGACCTTCGGATCCTGCAGTTTACGATGCGGGAAAAGGCAGCCGAAGCTCGTGGGCTCGGGCGGTGTATTCGTCAGGACGGGGACAAGCGAGCCGCTATCCAGATAGGGTTGAATGTCGAACTGCACTTTGTTGGCAATGCCCCAACCCTCCAACGCCCAATTGGTCAGCACGTCTCCGTCATCGGCGTCATACTTTCCAGAGACGTCGAATTTTTGCAGGCCATGCGGCGTTTGAAGCATCCAGAAGTACTCCGGCGAACGGGGATAGCGCAGCAGCAGGCAGCTATGATTATCTGATATCAGTGCTTCCGGCGTCTGGGGTATACCGTGCTTGTCCAGATAGGCGGGAGCGGCGCACAAAACGCGCGGGCAATCCGCGATTTTGCGCAGCTTGAAGTTGGAATCCTTTGGCGTACCAAGGAAGAACACGACATCAAGCGAGTCCTCCAATAGATCAACGCGACGGTCGGTCAGGCGCAACCGGATTTCAATGTCCGGGTACTTCTCGTTGAACTGCGGCACCAGCGGTGCGATGATCCTTCGCCCCACGCCAAGGGGAGCCGATACGCGCAGCACGCCGTGCGGGCTGTCGGAGAACCCCGAGATCACGGCCTCAGATTCTTCCAAGGCGTCGATGACCTTGCGGGCGAAGTCGTAATAGACCGACCCTGCCTCTGTTGGGCTGAGATTGCGTGTCGTCCGGTTGAACAAGCGCACACCAAGGCGACTTTCCAGCTCCTTGATGCGGTTGCTGGCTACGGCTGGCGTCAGGCGCAAATCGCGACCGCCCGCCGTGATGCTGCCGAGTTCGACCACGCGAACAAAGACGCGTATACTATCAAGATAAGGCATGTCGGATATTTTCAATGTTTCGTTGATAGTGAAACGCATTCTGCGATGTTTTGCAAGGCACGGCAGCGTGCGAGAGAGTTTCCTGAAAAGGGAGAAAACCATGACCGAGACACTTCTGCGCGGCCGATTGTTGAGCTTCCGTGATGTTCCGCAAGGGGCAGATGATACTGACAGCTATCTTTATATCGAAGATGGCGGTGTGCTCATGCGGGACGGCGTGATCGTCGCCAGCGGTGATTTTGGTCAGATCCACGCGCAGGCGGCGCTGTCGACGGCGGTGGTGGATCACCGCCCGAACCTGATCCTGCCCGGCTTTATCGACACCCATATCCATTTCCCGCAAGCTCAGGTGATCGCCAGTTGGGGCGCGAAGCTACTGGACTGGCTGAACACCTATACCTTTCCGATGGAGGCGGAGTTCTCCGACGCCAGCCATGCCAAGCGCATCGCCAGCCTGTTCTACGATGAGTTGGTCAAGCACGGGACTACGACCGCGGTCGCGTTCTGCTCGGTGCATCCGGAATCCGTTGACGCCTATTTTGACGAAGCTGAGAAGCGCAACATGCGCATGATCGGTGGCAAGGTCATGATGGACCGCAATGCGCCGGACGGTCTGCTCGATACCCCGCAGACAGGCTACGACCAGTCGTTGTCGCTGATCGAAAAATGGCATGGGCAAGGGCGGGCCTTATACGCCATCAGCCCACGCTTTGCGATCACGTCCACGCCGGAACAGCTGGAAATGTCGCAGGCCCTGATTGAAGCGTATCCCGACTGCTACATTCAGACGCACCTGTCGGAGAATCGTGACGAGATCGATTTCACCTTGTCGCTGTACCCCGAGGCGAGTGATTATCTCAACGTCTATGAACGTTATGGGTTGCTTGGCCCTCGCAGCTTGTTCGGTCATTCGATCTACTTGAACGAACGTGAACGCGCCGCGATGGCTGAGACCGGATCGGTTGCTGTGTTCTGCCCGACCTCGAACCTGTTCCTTGGAAGCGGTCTTTACGACAAGGCGACGTTCGATGGGGCGGGTGTGCGCACCGCGATTGCGACCGATGTGGGTGGCGGGACGAATTACTCGATGCTGCGGACCCTCGATGAGGGCTACAAGGTTCTTCAGCTGAGCAATCAGGCGCTGGATCCGCTGATGTCATTCTACTGGATCACGCTGGGCAATGCCCGCGCACTGCAACTGGATGACAAGATCGGCACTCTGGATGCGGGAACCGAGGCCGATATCGTGGTCCTGAATTGCCGTTCAAGTAGTGCGATGGCGCTGCGTGCGGAACGCGTCACGACCTTGCGCGAAGAACTGTTCCTGCTGCAAACGCTGGGTGATGACCGGAGTATCGTGGAAACCTATGTCTCAGGGACACCGCAACTGGGTGCCGCGCTTGTCACGACTGGACTGGCACCGCGGGTTGCAGAACCCGCCTGATATGAAAACCCCCGGCAGGACCGGGGGTTGATACGTTATGCGGCGGTGCGTTTGGGAAGTTTCCAATCGGGCCGCACAAAGTGGCAGGTATAGCCGTTGGGAATACGTTCGAGATAATCTTGATGGAAGGTCTCGGCTTCCCAGAAATCGCCCGCCGGAACGATTTCGGTCACGACTTTCCCCGGCCACAGCCCTGACGCATCCACATCCTTGATCGTGTTCAGGGCGACATCCTTTTGTGCGTCCGTCGTATAGAAGATCGCTGAGCGATAGCTCGAGCCGATGTCATTACCTTGGCGGTCAACCGTCGTCGGATCGTGGATCTGAAAAAAGAATTCCAGCAGGCTACGATAGCTGATCTGTGCGGGGTCGAAAATGATCTCGATCGCTTCCGCATGGCCCGTGTCGCCTCTCTTGACCTGTTCATAAGATGCGTTGCGGGTTGTGCCGCCGGTATAGCCTACGCGCGTGGATATCACGCCGTCATAGCGACGGATCAGATCCTGCATGCCCCAGAAACATCCACCTGCAAGAATTGCACGTTCTGTCATGTCTTGCTCCTTCCGTGATCAATCGTCGAATAGGGTTGAATACGCGCCGTACCCTGCCTGTTCCAGTTCATCGCGATGGATAAACCGCAACGAAGCCGAGTTGATGCAGTAGCGCATTCCGCCCGCGTCCACAGGCCCGTCCGGAAAGAGATGGCCCAGATGACTGTTACCGCCCGCGGAACGAACCTCCGTTCGGATCATGCCATGCGACATGTCGCGGTTTTCCACGATATTGTCGGTCACCAGTGGTTTGGTGAAGCTGGGCCAGCCGGACCCGCTGTCGAACTTGTCCACCGATGCGAAAAGCGGCTCACCAGAGACCACGTCAACATAGATACCGGGCTCCTTGTTGTCCCAATACTCGTTGGCAAAGGGTCGTTCGGTTCCATCTTGCTGGGTCACGCGGTATTGCTCTGGCGACAGGGTGCTCAGAGAATCGGGGTTCTTGCGATATTCGGCCATTGCGTCTCCTTCCGCGGAAGATCCATTCTGTGCATTAGATGGGGCTTGCAGCGTGGAATGTCCATCGACGCCGCCAACAGCGAGATCAACCGGTTGTGAGGATCAATCAGATGACCAAGACCCCTAAGCGGATACCCCGATCGGAATGGTCAACCAGTGACTTGTCCTGGAAAGGGACTGTCAACGGCACGACATTGGGCGCGGATGTGACCATCCTGTTCTACGCGACAGGCGTGGTCGGTGTTGGTCCGCGCTGGCATGTCCATGACTATGATGAAGTTTTTATTGTCCGCGAAGGGCGAGCTCTGTTCACGATTGGTGATCAGAAAATCGAGGCAGAAGCAGGGGATGTTCTGCTTGGTCCGGCGAGTGTCCCGCATAAATTTGTCAATCTCGGCCCAGGACGCCTGGAAACGACCGATATCCACCTTAGCGATGAACGGCGGCAGACCGACCTACCCGATCCGGAGCTGGAGGGCTGACGTTCCGCCGATAGCCGATTGTTGCAAACAGCAGCCTGCATCCGCGAAAAGCGCGGAATGGCTGTTCTATGGCGCGGGACGGAACGGGACGGTTGGCCCTATTTTGTTGGAACTGTTGCGGATTTCGCGTTTAGTAAGCAGGTAAGGCGCCTGACTCGAAAGATACGGAGGCTAACATGCCCAAACTTTTCGCTTCTACCGCGCTGGCCCTTGGGCTGGTTGCTTCACCGCTGACTGCCGATACGCTGCGCGTTGGCATGTCTGGTGGTTACTTCCCCTTTACCTTTGTTCAGCAGGATGTGCTGCAGGGCTTCGAGGTGGATTTCATCAATGCCGTGACCGAGATTACAGGCGATGACGTCGAATATGTCACCATGTCCTTTTCAGGGTTGATCGGGGCGCTGGAGTCGGGGCGCATCGACACCGTGGCGAACCAGATCACGATCACGCCTGAACGTGAGGCCAAGTTCGCCTTTTCCCAACCCTATGTGATCGACGGTGCACAGGTTGTGGTGAAGAAGGGCAACGAGGGCAGTATCACCTCGACCGACGACCTGTCGGGCAAGACGGTTGCGGTTAACCTGGGCTCGAATTTCGAACAACTGCTGCGCGAACTGCCCAACGCGGATGAGATCGACATCAAGACCTATGAGTCGAACATCGAACAGGATACAGCGCTCGGTCGCGTGGATGCCTTCGTGATGGACCGCGTGTCGTCAGCACAGGTCATTCAGGAGTCGCCCCTGCCGCTCGCGCTCGCTGGCAAGCCCTTCTCGGAAATCCAAAACGCCCTTCCCTTCCGCGATGATGAGGCGGGCCAAGTCCTGCGCGACAAGATTGACGCTGCGATCACGCAGTTGAAAGAAGACGGTACGCTGACCGAGATATCTCAAAAGTGGTTCGGCGCGGACATTACGGCGAACTGATAGATGCGGGCACTCGACCTCGAATACATGCTGGGGCTGGTGCCCGTCATCCTGCGCTATGTGCCGTTGACGCTCGGAATGGCGTTGGTGGCCATGGCGATTGCGCTGGTTCTGGCCTCCCTGCTGGCCGTGATCCGGGTCCTTAAAATTCCGGGTCTGGACAGTATAACCGCCGTATTCATCAGCTTTTTCCGTGGGACGCCGCTTTTGGTGCAGTTGTTCCTGTTCTACTTCGGCTTGCCGACATTGATCGAGCCGCTGGCCAGCATCAACGGGGTGACGGCGGCGATTATGGGGCTGACGTTGCACTTCTCGGCCTATATGGCGGAAAGCATTCGTGGGGCGATCCTCGGCGTGGACCGCAGCCAGTGGGAGGCGTCGCAATCGGTGGGCATGACGCAAGCCCAGATGATGCGGCGGATCATCCTGCCGCAAGCCGCGCGCATCGCAGCGCCGACGTTGCTGAATTACTTCATCGACATGATCAAAAGCACATCGCTGGCCTTTACGCTGGGCGTCACCGAAATGATGGGGGCAGCGCAGAAGGAAGCGGCTGGCAGTTTCCTCTATTTCGAGGCATTTCTTGTTGTCGCGATCTTCTACTGGGTGATCGTGGAGGCTTTGTCCTTCGTACAGCGGCGCATGGAAGTGTCACTGAACAAGGCATATGCGCGATGATCCGGGTGAAGGGGCTGACCAAACGCTTCGGCGAAAACACGGTGCTCAATAACATCGATCTGGACATCCAGACTGGTGAACGGATCGTCATCATCGGCCCATCCGGCACCGGAAAATCGACCTTGCTGCGCTGCCTGAATTTTCTGGACCGACCTGACGCCGGCATGATTTCCTTAGAAGGGCTGGAAGTAGACGCCGCCCAGGCAACACGCAAGGATATTCTGGCGATCCGGCGGCGCACGGCGTTCGTGTTCCAGAACTATGCACTCTTCGCCAATAAAACGGCGCTCGAAAACATCACAGAAGCGCTTGTGACGGTGCAGCGCACGCCCAAGGCAGAAGCGGTCGCCAAAGCTGAGGATGTCTTGCAGGAAATCGGTTTGGGCGATAAGGGCGCGTCCTTCCCTGCCGCATTATCCGGGGGCCAGCAGCAACGGGTCGGCATTGGGCGCGCCATGGCGCTCAACGCGGAGCTGATGCTGTTTGATGAACCGACATCCGCGCTCGATCCCGAATGGGTGGGCGAGGTGCTGGACCTGATGCGTCGCGTTGCCGAGCAGAAGCAGACCATGCTTATCGTCACCCATGAGATGCAGTTTGCCCGAGAAATCGCCGACCGCATCCTGTTCATAGATGGTGGCCGGATCGTGGAGCAGGGCACGCCACAGCAAATCTTCGACGCACCAAAGGATGATCGGTTGAAGTCCTTCCTGCGCCGCGTGACGGCCAACGCCTAGAGCGTATCCAGAAGCAGGCTGGTTTCGCTGTTGCGGACACCCGAGATACTGCGAACTTCGCGCAGCACATGGTCGAAATCGCGCAAGGTCTCTGTCCGGATTTCCACGATCAGATCCCATGCGCCATTGGTGGAATGGACCGCTGTGACTTCGGGCAATGCCTTGATAGCGCGGATGACGGATCGCGACATGCTGCCCTGTAGCTCAACCGCCATGATCGCGCGCACGCTGGGGTCGTTATCCGTATCGGTAATGATGGTGAACTGACGGATTATGCCATCCTCGACCAACTTGTCGATCCGCGATTTTACAGTGGTGCGCGACAGCCCGAGCATATGCGCGAGTTCCGTAACAGACGCGCGGGCGTTGGTTCTTAGCGCTGCAATCACGCGACGGTCGGAAGATGTTAGTATGGGCACGTCAATTTGATCACTTGGTTCGCCGTTTCGAATAAAGATGGCGTCATTACGGGCAATTTATCGACTATTCGAAAGCTTGTGCAAGAGGCGACATTCGTCCCGACGAATGGAGTTTCTTATGAGCAAAAGCTGCTGCCTTGTGGGTGCGCCGGTTCAAACCGGAGCCAGTCAGCCCGGTTGCATTATGGGCCCCGCCGCGTTCCGGACTGCAGGTCTGGGCGCGACGCTGACCTCGTTGGGTTGGTCGGTCGAAGATCGCGGCGACGTGTCGATGGCACTGGAAGACGTCTCGCCGCACCCGAACGCGGCGATACACCATCTGGCTGAGACGGTGGGTTGGATCACCGCCCTGACCAAGGCCGCCTATGACGCGGCCAACGCCTGCGACGTGCCAGTGTTCATGGGGGGTGATCACAGCTTGTCCGCTGGCACGGTGGCGGGGGTTGCCAAGCGCTCGAAGGATCACGAAAGGCCGCTCTTCCTGCTGTGGCTGGACGCGCACCCCGATCTGCATACCCTCGAAAGCACTGACAGCGGCAATTTGCATGGCACGCCCGTCGCCTATCTGACCGGGCAGCCGGGGTTCGAGGCGTTTCCGGGACTCGAGGCTCCGCTCGATCCCAGGAATATCTGCATGATGGGTCTAAGGTCCGTGGATGACGCGGAGCGCGACCGGATCGCGGAGCTCGGGATTGATGTGCATGACATGCGCGCGATTGACGAGAATGGTGTTAAGGCCCCGTTGGTGGCCTTTCTGGACCGGGTTCGCGCGGCAAATGGCGATCTGCATGTCAGCTTCGACGTGGATTTTCTCGATCCGAGCATTGCCCCCGCCGTTGGGACGACCGTTCCCGGTGGCGCGACCTTCCGCGAAGCACATCTGATCATGGAACTGTTGCACGACAGCGGTCTGGTGACATCGCTCGACCTTGTTGAACTCAATCCGTTTCTCGATGAGCGCGGACGCACCGCGCGGCTGATGACAGACCTTGCGGCGAGCCTGTTCGGCCGTCGCGTTCTTGACCGAATGACAGGAAGCTACTGATGACCTACGTTCCTCCCGCACCGTCTGAACTGGCGATGGTGCCTTTTGTCAGCGTAGAAAACATGATGCGCTTGGTCAACGAGACCGGGCCCGAGCAGGTCATGATCGAACTTGCCGAATTCATCGAGGCCGATTTCAGGCGCTGGCCGGAATTCGACAAGACACCGCGTGTCGCCAGCCATTCCAGGGACGGTGTGATCGAGCTGATGCCGACGGCAGATCGCGACAACTATGGCTTCAAATACGTCAACGGTCATCCCAAGAATATGAGAGAGGGGTTCCAGACAGTGACCGCCTTTGGCGTGCTGTCGAGTGTCGCCAATGGCTATCCGATCCTGCTTTGCGAAATGACCGTCCTGACGGCGCTGCGTACCGCGGCGACTTCGGCGCTGGTCGGAAAGTATCTTGCGCCGGAAGGTTCAAAGGTGATGGCCATGATTGGCAACGGTGCGCAGTGTGAATTCCAGGCGCTGGCGTTCAAGGCGATTTGTGGGATCGATACCGTGCGGCTTTATGATATTGACGCGATGGCCACGGCGAAAGCGGCAAAGAACCTCCAGGGTACGGGGCTGACAGTCTTATCATGCTCTTCCGCAGAAGAAGCTGTCGAAGGCGCACAAATCGTCACCACATGCACAGCGGACAAGCAGTATGCCACGATCTTGACTGACAACATGATCGGCGCGGGAATCCACATCAACGCGATTGGTGGCGACTGTCCGGGGAAGACTGAATTGCACCGCGATATTCTGTTACGCTCCGACATATTTGTGGAATACCCACCGCAGACGCGGATCGAGGGGGAGATCCAGCAGCTAGAAGAAGATTATCCCGTGACCGAACTCTGGCAGGTTATGCTCGGTGAAAAACAGGGCCGTCAAGACGCGCGCCAGATTACCCTGTTCGACAGCGTCGGTTTCGCGATCGAAGATTTCAGCGCCCTTCGTTACATCCACGCCAAGCTTAAGCAGACCGACAACTACCAGATGCTCGACATGCTTGCCGATCCCGACGACCCGCGCGATCTGTTCGGAATGCTGGAGCGCGCGAAGGGCTAGCCCGGTGCCGCTTCGATCCGGTCTTTGACCGCCTGATAGACCAGCATTGTTGCGGGTGTTTGGCGACGTGAGGACCGGCGCAAAAGCGAATAGGGGTTCACGAATAGTTTGCGGTCGATGTTCAGGCTGGCGACGCGTCCGTCCAGCCCCTTCTCTCCGCCGAAGAAATTCGCCACGGCACTGGCGACGGGTGCAATCGCGTTGGATTGCGATATGATCGCCAGTGTCATCAGCATGGACGAGGTCGAGGTCACGCGTTCGGGCAGCGGCAGGCCCAACTCCAACAGCCGTGTTTCGACCACATGGCGCAGCAATCCGCCCGGCGCCTGTTGAACCCAGTCATATGCCACACATTGTCGAAGCGTTGGAGCCTCGACCCGTGTCAAGGGATGATCCTCGCGCACGATCAGGCTGATCGGTTCTTCCCGCACATGGTCTGCGACGAATTCGCTATGATCCAAATCTTGGGGAACGCGACCGATATAAAAATCCACCTGCTCGGCAAGCAGGGCGTCGGCGAGCCGGTCAGATGTGTCCACCAACACCGTGATCTCGATGCCGGGTTGTGTAACGCGCAACTGGCGAAGCGTTGGAAGGACGTATTCCAGCGCGGCGCCCGTCACGGCACCCACGACGACGCGCCCGCGTTGCCCGCGTTGTCGTTCGGTAATTTCGCGTCCTGCCGCATCCAGATCCTGCAGAATGGCCTGCGCCCGCGCGGCAAGGTCGGTTCCCAGTTCGGTAAGCGCAATACCACGGGCGTGGCGGGTGTGTAGCTTTGCGTTCGCGATTTTTTCCAGTTCTTTCAGGAGCCGAGATGCGGCAGGCTGAGAAATCGCCAAAGCCGCCGCGCTGCCGCTGATCTGTCCGGTTTGATGAAGTGATGCGATCAGTTGCAGATGGTTGAGCTTCAGCCCCCTGCGGATCAGGTGATCGCTTTGAAAGCGCTCTGGTATGTGTGATTCTGACATGGTTTGCCTTAATGATATATCAAATATGATATATTTTGAGATAAAAAGCAAATTTGACGCGGATATATGATGTGCCTAACAGGAGCACACGCCTGTTAGGGATCGGTATTGATTGGCAACAGGTCATCAAGGGTCTGGTGCTGCTCGCGGCCGTGATTTTCGACGTTTACAACAAGAAGAAGGGCTAGAGGCTCATGTTGCTCTCACAGTACAAGAAAACGGATGGCTCGATAGCAGTCGTGGTTCGGGATGGGACCGAGGCCTATGAGGTCAAGGGTGCCGAAAGCGTCTATGCGCTTGCCATGCAGTGTGCCGAGAACGGCGAAAGCCTGGCCGATTACATTGCGCGGCTGGGTATGGGGCCGGCAGTTGACCTGCAAAAATTGGCCGACGAGGGCACGTTGCTGCCGCCCATCTTGCATCCGGATCCCGCGCATCTGCATCTGACGGGAACAGGCCTGACGCATCTGGGGTCGGCCTCTACGCGCAACTCGATGCATTCGAAGTCGGGTGCGGAGGCAGACAAGCTGACCGACTCCATGAAGATGTTCCAGATGGGGCTCGAAGGTGGCAAGCCTGCGAACGGCGCGGTCGGCGTTCAACCCGAATGGTTCTACAAGGGGAACGGGACCGCTGTTGTCGCGCCCGGGGCTCCGCTCGTGTCGCCAAGCTTTGCGGAGGACGGTGGCGAGGAACCGGAAGTTGCTGGCATTTATGTCATTGCGGCGGATGGTACGCCGTTTCGGGTGGGATTTGCGTTGTCAAATGAGTTCTCCGATCACGTGACCGAGAAGCAGAACTACCTTTTCCTTGCCCATTCCAAGCTGCGTCCGGCGTCCTTTGGCCCGGAAATCCTTATCGGAGATCTGCCGCGCGACATTCAGGGGACTTCCCGAATCCGTCGCGGTGAAGATGTGCTTTTCGAAAAGCCGTTCCTGTCGGGAGAAGAAAACATGTCCCACACCATCGGCAACCTAGAGCATCACCACTTCAAGTATGATGTATTCCGTCAACCGGGCGACGTTCACGTGCATATGTTCGGGACCGCCACTCTATCCTTCGCGGACGGGGTTCAGACCCAAGACGGCGATGTGTTCGAGATCGAAGCACCAGAGTTTGGTCTGACGCTGAGAAACCCGCTGAGCCAGACGCCTGTCTCGGATGCCAAAACGCCAGTGCGCGTCAAGATGCTGTAACATCAAGGAATGCGGCCTGTTTATCTGGCCGCGTTCGCCGCTCCGGCAGGAATGCACTTCTGCAGATTGATGTTGTCGGTTGGTGGACAGTCACCCGTTGTCTTGTAGAGTTGAGTCTGTTGCCGCAAAAAGCGGCGCGATGTTTTGTGGGGCAATGGGAGTGCCAGCGATGAAAACCTGTCTAAAACTTGCTCTGTCATGCGGTGCATTGGCATTGCTTCCTGCTTGCGTGGTTGAGGAAACGACCTCCGCGACGACCAAGAGGGCCGCGACTGGTGGATTGCCGATGGTCAGCGCAACATGTCCCATGGGCATTGAAGTGCATGCCGATGAAGGCGGGCCGGTGTATATCAACGGCAACGAAGCGGCGCTTCAGAAGTTCAGTGATAGCTACTACGAGGCGTCCGGCGGGACCACCACCGTGTCACTGTCAATCAATCCGGACAGAACGATGTCGGTTTCCTATACCGGCGCAGGTGGTGCGAACGGCGTTTGCACGATCACAAGCTGAAACCGAATTGCACGCCCGCTGCGATGATACGGCGGGCGCCGCTTGTCAAATTCGAGTGCGCTTTTGTGCGACGTCCTGGAGTTCCCCGATATCCAGGACCGGCGATGCATCCAGGTCTTCGGCATTGAGCAATCCCGCTACGCGTTCCAGCGCGGCAACGATCATGGCCTGTTCCCAGTCGTCCAACGCATCGAACTTTGCGACGTAGCGATCGTGCAATGGGTCCGGTGCGCGACCTAATGTTGCATTGCCTAGGTCTGTCATGGTGATCAGGGTTTGGCGACGATCCGTCTCGGACTTGCGCCGCTCGATCAGGCCTTTCAGAACAAGGCGGTCCAGAAGGGCGCTTATTGTCGCTTGCGATACACCCATTCGTGTCGAAATTTCCTTGGGTGTCGTGAACCCTTTTTCCAGCACTACCTGCAAGACCCTTACCTGCACGGCTGTCAGCCCTGCGGCTTTCGCAAGGTCGCGCCCGTAAAGTTCGGTCGCCCGCAGAATGCGGCGTAGGGCGACTAGGCTGACATCGGATCTCTTCAACTTCGTTTTCCTAAGCAGTTCGCGGACAGCTTTGCCGCGATTCGATGGATGGTTTGTGGATTTGGTTAGGCAATCTAAAAGAATAACTGTCATGAGAACGCAATAATCTGGCGATATATGGAGATTGTGGCTTTGTAAATAAGGATAAACTTCCTCAATTCCACAGATTCAGAAGAAAATATGCTTAGCTATTTGAAATTTCGTATGGCTAACTATATTAATCCCTCCAAACGAACCAGAGGACGAGCGGACGACATGACGAGCCAAGTATCCGAGATCACCTACAGGAAGCCTGTGACCGAAGACGGCGCGGCGATCTGGGAGCTCATTCGGGCTTGCAAGCCGCTGGATGAGAATTCGATGTATTGTAACCTTATTCAGTGCGATCACTTCGCAGATACCTGCGTTGTGGCCGAAATGGATGGGGAAATTGTCGGTTGGATTTCCGGCTATATCGTTCCGGACGATGCGGAAACTTTGTTTATCTGGCAGGTTGCGGTGTCCGAAGCGGCGCGTGGTCGCGGACTGGGCGGACGGATGCTGCGTGAACTGATTGCGCGTGATGAATGTGATGACGTGACCCGCCTCAAGACGACGATCACGCGTGACAACAAGGCCAGTTGGGGCTTGTTCCGCAAATTCGCCCGTTCCCTCGATGGAACTTTGGACGACGAGCCGCATTTTACACGTGACGACCACTTTGATGGCGCTCATGACACGGAGCACATGGTCACGATTGAACTCGACGAAGAGAAGATGGCCGCTGCGGCCTGATAGCCGCGCGCACCTCTTCAAAAATTCCCAAACCGAGGAAAACCCATGACGACTGTTACGACAGGCGACAAATCCATTTACACACGGCGCGAGTCAGAAGCGCGCAGCTATTGCCGCGCTTTCGATACCGTGTTCACCAAGGCCAGCGGTTCGATACTGACCGACGCTGAAGGGAACGACTATATCGATTTCCTCGCAGGTTGTTCGTCGCTGAACTACGGGCATAACGATCCTGATATGAAGGCTGCGCTGATCGAGCATATCAGCCGCGATGGTGTGACCCATGGTCTGGACATGCACACTGACGCGAAATCAGCCTTCCTGCGGGCTTATGAAAACACCATCCTGCGCCCGCGTCGCATGGACCACAAAGTCATGATGACTGGCCCGACCGGCACCAATGCGGTCGAGGCCGCCATCAAGCTGGCACGGAAAATCACCGGGCGCCGCAATGTGATCGCATTTACCAATGCTTTCCACGGCATGACCCTTGGTGCTTTGGCGTTGACCGGCAACTCCGGTAAACGCGACGGCGCTGGCGGCACATCGCTGAATGACGTCACGCACCTGCCGTTTGATGGAGCAATGGGCGAGGGCGTAGACACGCTTGAGCACATCGAATGGATGCTGTCCAACCCGTCCTCAGGCGTCGATGCGCCAGCCGCATTCATCGTGGAGCCGGTGCAAGGTGAGGGTGGTCTGAACGCTGCGTCCAAGGAATGGATGCAGGGGATTGCGCGCATCGCCAAGGAACAGGGCGCGCTGCTGATCATCGACGATATCCAAGCGGGCTGTGGCCGGACCGGCACCTATTTCAGCACCGAGGATTTCGGCATTGACCCCGACATGATCACGCAAGCCAAATCCTTCTCCGGAATGGGCCTGCCTTTCGCGGCGCTGCTGATCAAACCGGAACTCGACGTCTGGAAACCCGCTGAGCATAATGGCACCTTCCGTGGCAACAACCATGCCTTCGTGACCGCGCGTGTCGCGCTGGAAAAATTCTGGAAGGATAAATCCTTCGAGAAGGATGTTCAGCGCAAATCCGAATTGCTCGGCGCTCGGCTGAAGTCAATCGCGGATCACATTCCGGGTGCGACGCTCAAGGGGCGCGGCATGATGCAGGGGATTGATGTCGGTTCCGGTGACCTTGCCGGTGACATCTGCGCGACCTGCTTCGAGAACGGCCTGATCATCGAGACGTCAGGTGCTCACGACGAAGTGGTGAAGGTACTTTGCCCGCTGACCATTTCTGATGAGCTGCTCGAAAAAGGTCTGGACATTCTTGCCGGTGCTGTCGCCAAACACACGAACAACACACAGATTGCTGCGGAGTAACGCCAAATGATCGTACGCGATTTCAATCAACTGAAGAACACCGACCGCGCCGTATCGGATGCGCAATGGACATCGGTGCGCATGCTGCTGGCCGACGACAAGATGGGCTTCTCGTTCCACATTACGACGCTGCAAGCAGGTTCGGAGCACACGTTCCACTACAAGAACCACTTCGAAAGCGTCTATTGCATGTCGGGCAAGGGTTCGATCACGGATCTGGCCACGGGCGAGACGCATGAGATCAAGCCGGGCGTGATGTATGCACTGAACCTGCATGACAAGCACACACTGCGCGCGGAAGAAGAGCTGGTCATGGCCTGCTGCTTCAACCCGCCCGTGACCGGCAACGAGGTCCACCAGGCCGACGGTTCCTACGCCGCAGCACCTGAGCTTGCCGACTAAGCAAACGGCGGGCGTGGGAAACTTTCGCCCCGTGGATGCGGCACCAGCCGCCGGGCAGACAGCCTGACACGGGGCAACATCAAACCAACGGAAGACCAGTGACTGATACTCAGCACAGACATACCGTAGAAAAAATCGGCGGCACTTCCATGAGCCGTACCAATGAGCTTCTGGATACGCTGTTCATCGGCGACCGGAAGGATGACGACCTATACAACCGCGTGTTCGTCGTTTCTGCCTATGCCGGAATCACGAACCTGCTGCTCGAAGACAAGAAGACGGGCGAGCCAGGCGTCTATGGGCATTTTTCCAATGCCGACAGTGCGGGAAAGTGGTCGGACGCATTGGATGACGTCGCGAAGGCGATGAAAAAAGCGCATGACGCGGTCCTCGACAATCCAGCGGACGTCACCGATGCTGACCAATTCGTTCGTGAGCGGATCGAAGGCGCGCGCAGCTGCCTGATAGACTTGCAGCGGTTGTGCTCCTACGGCCATTTCCGTCTCGAGCAGCACATGCTGGTCATTCGGGAACTTCTGTCCGGGCTGGGCGAGGCGCATTCGGCTTTTGTTACCGCGCGGCTGCTTCAGCGCAAGGGCGTGAATGCCCGTGCTGTTGATCTCAGCGGCTGGCGCGATGAGGATGAATATACGCTGGAAGAGCGAATCAACTCGGGTTTGCAAGACGTGGATTTTGCGACCGAGCTGCCGATCGTTACCGGCTATGCGCAGTGCAAAGAAGGGCTGATGAGGGAATTCGACCGAGGGTATTCCGAGGTGACGTTCTCTCGCATCGCGGCGTCCACGGACGCGGCCGAGGCGATCATCCACAAGGAATTCCACTTGTCGTCGGCCGACCCGCGCATCGTAGGCGAGGACGCTGTGCGCAAGATCGGGCACACGAACTACGACGTGGCGGACCAGCTGTCGAATATGGGCATGGAGGCGATCCATCCCAAAGCCGCGAAGATGTTGCGCCAGTCGGGAATTCCGCTGCGCGTGACCAACGCGTTTGAGCCGCAAGATCCCGGTACCTTGATTGACGATCAGGCTTCCGACGAGGCGCGGGTCGAAATGGTTACCGGGCTGGGCGTCTACGCGATTTCGCTGTTCGAGCAGGACATGGTTGGGGTCAAGGGGTATGACAGTGCCTTTCTTGACGTTCTTACCCGTCACGACGTTCGGATTGTCACCAAGAGTTCCAACGCCAATACGATTACCCACTACGTCGACGCGCCCTTGAAATCGGTGCGCCGTGTAGAACGTGACTTGGCCAAGCTTTACCCGAGCGCCGAGCTGAGCGCGCAAAACCTTGCGGTGGTCTCGGTGATCGGTCGCAGTCTCGACGGGATGAAGCCGCTGCTTCGCGGCCTGACGGCGCTGGAGCGGGCAAACATCCAGACGGTTGCAGCACAGCAGACGACCCGCAACGTCGATACGCAGTTCGTTGTTACGCGCGCCCAGATGGATGAAACGATCAAGGTGCTCCACGAAGCCCTGATCGAAAAAGAGGATGTTGTTGATCTTCTGCCCGAGGAAGATCTGCAGGCTGCATAGCAACCCGGTATCAGCCTAACAGGGAGTTCAGCCCTGCGGTCAGTACGACCGCAGGGTTTTTCTTTGCGCTATCGCACACTGACAGGTCGGCTATCCCCTACCGCACAAAATATCAGCGTTTGTCCGTTATCATGTGCGATCTGTTCAAATTGAGTGACAAAATAAAATTGACCATTTGATAAAATTTTTTTCCGTGGAATACTGACTGCAACAAGAACGTCTAAGCCAGCAGTGGAGTAAGCCATGACGGGGAACAGCTTGACGCCGGGTGTGGTAGCCGGGCGATTGACGCCTGAAGACTACGTCCGGAACTTCGCGGATCTTCATGAACCGCTTAATCACCATGAAGCGCTAGTCGCCGCAGATCGATGCTATTTCTGCCACGATGCGCCGTGCATGACGGCTTGTCCGACCAGCATCGATATTCCGCTCTTCATTCGGCAGATCGCGACGGGTACGCCGGAGGCAGCAGCGAAAACGATCTTCGAGCAAAACATTCTGGGCGGCATGTGTGCCCGCGTCTGTCCAACAGAGACGCTATGCGAAGAAGCCTGTGTGCGCGAGGCGGCAGAGGGGAAGCCGGTCAATATCGGTCTGCTTCAGCGTTACGCCACAGACATACTGATGGCATCCGGGCACCATCCGTTCACGCGAGCACCGGACACTGGAAAACGCATCGCGGTTGTCGGCGCGGGTCCGGCTGGACTGGCCTGTGCGCACCGTTTGGCGATGCATGGCCACCGCGTGACAATCTTTGACGCACGGTCGAAGCCGGGCGGGCTCAACGAGTTCGGGATTGCAGCTTACAAGACCATCGATGGCTTTGCTGAGCGGGAGGTCGAATGGCTGACCAGGATCGGCGGCATCGAGATCAGGAACAATCAGGCGCTGGGTCGTGACTTCACCTTGCCCGAGCTGCGTGATGGCTTCGACGCGGTGTTTCTGGGTGTCGGGCTGGCTGGCGTGAATGCCCTCGGCGTGGATGGCGAGCACAAGGCAGGTGTGCTTGATGCCGTTGGCTTTATCTCGGAACTGCGGCAGGCGGACGCTTTGTACAATGTGGCCATCGGCCGCGACGTCGTTGTGATCGGCGGTGGTATGACAGCGATTGACGCAGCGGTGCAGGCAAAGCTTCTGGGCGCGCTCAACGTGACGTTGGTTTATCGGCGTGGACGCGACCGAATGAATGCCACCGTATTTGAACAGGATCTGGCTGCGTCGAAAGGCGTGCGGATCATTACGAACGCGTCTCCGGTTGCTGTCCATGGCAACGGTACGGTGCGTGAGATCGAGTTCGAATACACTGACGACACGCTAACCCCCACGGGCGAGACATTTCGGCTGGCTACCGATCAGGTTTTCAAGGCGATCGGGCAGGCGCTCATTGCGGACGGCCTGCCGGATCTCGATGGCCGCAAAATACGTGTGTCGGAGACAGGGCGCACCAGCCTCAATGGTGTGTGGGCAGGCGGCGATTGCGCCTTGGGCGGTGATGATCTGACAGTGACTGCGGTGGCTGAAGGGCGCGATGCGGCAGAAGATATACACGCGAGCCTGATGGGCTAAGCACCAAGCGAGCGGGAGACAAGCGGCCAACCGCGCCCCGCCAAGCACAGGGAATTGGAAGAATGGCTAATCTTGCATCTGAATTCGTGGGGATCAAATCCCCGAATCCGTTCTGGCTGGCGTCTGCCCCGCCCACGGACAAGGAATACAATGTCCGCCGCGCGTTCGAAGCAGGCTGGGGCGGTGTCGTCTGGAAGACACTGGGCGAGGAGGGGCCACCCATCGTCAATGTGAACGGTCCCCGCTACGGCGCGATATGGGGCGCGGATCGCAGGCTTCTGGGCCTGAACAATATCGAGTTGATCACCGACCGTCCGCTGGAGGTCAATTTGCGCGAAATCAAGGCGGTCAAGCGCGACTATCCGGACCGCGCGCTGGTCGTGTCTTTGATGGTGCCGTGCGAGGAGGAAGCCTGGAAAGCCATCCTGCCGCATGTAGAAGACACGGGCGCGGACGGGGTGGAGTTGAACTTCGGCTGTCCTCACGGGATGAGCGAACGGGGCATGGGGTCCGCCGTCGGGCAAGTGCCCGAATACATCGAGATGGTCACGCGTTGGGTAAAACAGAACACCCGCATGCCCTGCATCGTGAAGCTGACACCCAACATCACTGACATCCGCAAACCCGCAATGGCGGCGCATGCTGGCGGGGCTGACGCGGTGTCGCTTATCAACACGATCAATTCGATCACCGGCGTTGATCTGGACCTGTTCGCACCGGAGCCGACGATTGATGGCAAGGGTGCACATGGCGGCTATTGTGGTCCCGCGGTCAAACCGATTGCGCTCAACATGGTGGCCGAAATCGCCCGTTCTGCGGAACTGGCCGACTTGCCCATCAGCGGCATTGGCGGTGTCACGACATGGCGCGATGCGGCGGAGTTCATGGCGCTGGGGGCGGGGAATGTGCAGGTCTGCACGGCGGCAATGACCTATGGCTTCAAGGTCGTGCAGGAGATGATTTCGGGGCTGAGCCAGTGGATGGATGAAAAACAAATCACGTCTACTTCGGAGATCGTGCGCCGCGCCATTCCGAATGTCTGCGATTGGCAGCAACTGAACCTGAACTATATTGCCAAGGCGCGAATTAACGAGGATCTGTGTATCAAATGTGGTCGGTGCTTCGCGGCCTGCGAGGACACCTCGCACCAGGCTATCGCGATGTCGGACGATCGGGTCTTTTCGGTCAAGGATGATGAATGCGTGGCCTGCAATCTGTGCGTGAATGTCTGCCCCGTAGAGGACTGCATCACGATGGAACAACTGCCAGCGGGCGCTGTTGACGAACGCACGGGAAAGGTGGTTGAACGCGACTATGCCAACTGGACGACGCATCCGAACAACCCGAATGCTGTCGCGGCCGAATAGTCAGGGGGCGAGCAACCGGCGAAACAGGGTGTCGAGATAGTCCTGCGCTGCGCCGAACACCTCGCCGCCTTCCAAAAGTACACCGACCTGGGCCTCGAAATCGGCATAATGCTGGGTCGTGGCCCAGATGGAAAAGATCAGATGCCGCGGGTCGACCTGCTTGATCCGGCCCGTTTCGATCCAATGGGCCAGGACGGAGGTTTTCTCGTCGAACAGGGTCTTCAGCCGCGTCTGAAGATGCGGCTGCATCCTCGGGGCGCCCTGAAGAATTTCGTTGGCAAAGAGGCGGCTTTCACGTGGAAACTCCTGGCTCATCTCCAGCTTCCGGCGGACATAGGCACAGATTTCATCCAGCGGATCACCGTCCGGGTCCATCTGCTCCAGTGGATCGAGCCAGATCTCCATCAACTGGTTCAGGAGTGTGACGTGGATCTCTTCCTTGCCGTTGAAATAATACAGGATATTCGGCTTGCTCAACCCGCAGGCCTCTGCGATCTGATCAAGCGTCGCGCCCCGATAACCGTTCTGGGAAAAGACATCGAGGGCCGCATCGAGGATCAGCTTGCGGTTCTTTTTCTGGATGCGGCTCGTCTTTTTACGTGCCGCTGAGGTGGGTTTTTCCATGCGGTGTTCCTGCGTTGCCGCGAAAACGATCAAATGCTTGCTGAGCGTGCATCGGGTGCCGAAACCGTGAAGACATTTCTTGACAGGCACAGGCCGCTTGGCAATCGTAACTTTACCAAATGGTAAAAAAGCGACAAGGGGAAGCGCGTCCATTTTGCACGTTTCCACCTAAAGAATGACAGGAGTGCATATGTCTGCGCCAGGTGAAAACCTCAGGATCAATGGTGACCGTCTTTGGGACAGTCTCATGGAAATGGCCAAGATTGGGCCGGGGGTTGCGGGAGGCAACAATCGCCAAACCGTGACGGATGAGGATGGTGAAGGACGCGCACTTTTTCAGAAATGGTGCGAGGATGCGGGCTGCACCATGGGCGTCGACCAGATGGGCACCATGTTTGCACGCCGTGAAGGAACCGACGCGGGCGCGCTCCCCGTATATGTGGGCAGTCACCTTGATACCCAGCCAACCGGCGGAAAATACGACGGGGTTCTGGGGGTGCTTGGCGGGCTGGAACTGATCCGCACCCTCAATGATCTCGACATCAAGACGAAACATCCGATCGTTGTGACCAACTGGACGAATGAAGAAGGCACGCGCTTTGCCCCCGCGATGCTGGCATCAGGGGTTTTCGCCGGTATCCATGAACAGGATTGGGCCTATGATCGCGAAGATGCGGAGGGCAAGAAATTCGGTGATGAGCTGGATCGCATCGGCTGGAGGGGCGATGAAGAAGTCGGCGCCCGTAAGATGCACGCATTTTTCGAGTTGCATATCGAACAGGGGCCCATCCTAGAGGCGGAAGGCAAGGATATCGGCGTCGTCACACATGGGCAGGGCCTGTGGTGGCTGGAGGTGCGCCTGACCGGGAAAGATGCCCATACCGGTTCGACGCCGATGGACATGCGCGTCAATGCGGGGCTGGGTATGGCGCGGATCACCGAAGCCGTGCACCGAACTGCGATGGATCATCAACCAAATGCGGTGGGTGCGGTTGGCCAGGCCAATGTCTATCCGAACTCGCGCAATGTCATTCCAGGCAGGTCGGTGTTCACCATTGATTTCCGCTCGCCTGATCTGGCCAAGCTGACCTCCATGCGTGAACAACTGGAAAAGGAAGCAGCGGAGATTGCGCGGGATCTGGGTCTGGGGATCGAGATCGAACCCACCGGTCATTTCGATCCGGTGGAATTCGACAAGGATTGTGTGGCTGCGGTGCGGAATGCTGCGGATCGGCTGGGCTATTCACACCGGGATATCGTTTCGGGTGCCGGGCATGATGCTTGCTGGATCAACCGGGTAGCGCCGACAGCGATGGTGTTCTGTCCCTGCGTTGATGGGCTCAGTCACAACGAGGCCGAGGAAATATCCAAGGACTGGGCGGCGGCAGGCGCGGACGTGCTGATGCATGCCGTGCTGGAGACGGCCCAAATCGCGGAATAAAATTGGACGGCGGCTTTCGGGTCGCCGTCTTATAAAGACCAACAGGAGAGAACGAATGACAAAGGTCATCAAGAACGGCACCGTTGTAACCGCCGACCTGACCTATAAGGCCGATGTGCTGATCGAGGACGGTAAGATCGTCGAGATTGGCCCGAACCTGTCTGGCGACGAGGAACTCGATGCGACGGGCTGCTACGTGATGCCGGGTGGGGTCGACCCGCATACCCATCTCGAAATGCCGTTCATGGGTACGTATTCTTCGGATGACTTCGACAGCGGAACACGCGCGGCGTTGGCGGGTGGTACGACGATGGTGGTGGACTTCGCGCTGCCGTCGCCGGGGCAGGGGCTGCTGGATGCGATCCAGATGTGGGACAATAAATCCACCCGCGCGAACTGCGACTATTCTTTCCACATGGCGATTACGTGGTGGAGTGAGCAGGTCTTCAACGAGATGGAAACCGTGGTGCGCGACAAGGGCATCAACACCTTCAAGCATTTCATGGCCTATAAAGGCGCGCTCATGGTGAATGACGACGAGATGTATGTATCGTTCAAGCGTTGTGCAGAGCTTGGCGCGACACCCTTAGTCCATGCCGAGAATGGCGACGTGGTGGCCGAGTTACAGCGCAAGCTGATGGAGGAAGGCAATAACGGCCCCGAGGCGCACGCCTATTCCCGTCCGCCAGAGGTCGAAGGCGAAGCCACCAATCGCGCCATCATGATCGCGGATATGGCGGGCGTGCCACTTTACGTCGTGCATACCTCGTGCGAGGAATCGCATGAAGCGATCCGACGCGCCCGGACGCAGGGCAAGCGGGTGTATGGCGAGCCGCTTATCCAGCATCTGACGCTTGATGAGAGCGAGTATTTCGACAAGGACTGGGACCACGCCGCGCGGCGTGTGATGTCGCCACCTTTCCGCAACAAGAAGCATCAGGACAGCCTTTGGGCCGGGCTGCAGTCGGGCAGCCTGTCGGTCGTCGCGACGGACCATTGTGCTTTTACGACCGATCAGAAACGCTATGGCGTTGGTGACTTTACCAAAATTCCGAACGGGACGGGTGGACTCGAAGATCGCATGCCGATGCTTTGGACGCATGGGGTGGAAACGGGCCGGTTGACGCCGAATGAGTTCGTCGCGGTGACCTCGACGAACATTGCGAAAATCTTGAATTGCTACCCGAAGAAGGGCGCGATCCTCGTCGGTGCGGATGCCGATATCGTTGTCTGGGATCCGGCCAGGGAAAAGACGATCTCGGCCAACAACCAGCAATCCGCGATCGATTACAATGTCTTCGAGGGCCAGCAAGTGAAAGGCCTGCCGCGCTTCACGCTGACACGCGGAAAGGTGGCCGTGCATGACGGCGAAATCCGTGCCGAGGAAGGGCATGGCGAATTTGTGATGCGGGCGCCGAACACGCCTGTGAACAAGGCCTTGTCCACGTGGAAGGAATTGACGGCGCCTCGCAGGGTGGAACGTACGGGCATTCCCGCCAGCGGCGTGTGACGGTGAAACGCCTAGCCAACGCCGCGTCATACGGATGCGCGCAAGCGAGGGGACGCAGATGGTTGTTCAGCCACGCAGTGGGTTTCAAGACATGACCGGTGAAGCGACCGAGACGGTTGTTTCCGCCGAGGGTGTGGATCTGACGTTCGAGACGGCCGATGGTCCGGTTCACGCGCTCAAGGGTGTGGACCTCGATATTCAGAAGGGTGATTTTGTCAGTTTCATTGGTCCTTCGGGCTGTGGAAAAACGACGTTTCTGCGCGTGATGGCGGATTTGGAAACGCCGACTTCTGGCACGATCACGATTAACGGCACGAGCCCGGAGGAGGCACGCAAGGCGCGCGCCTATGGTTATGTCTTTCAGGCGGCGGGGCTTTACCCGTGGCGGACCATTGCGGGCAACATCCGTCTGCCGTTGGAGATCATGGGCTACAGCAAGGCCGAACAGGCGGAGCGTGTGTCGCGGGTTCTGGACATGGTAGAGCTGTCGGGCTTCGAAAAGAAATACCCGTGGCAGTTGTCGGGCGGGATGCAGCAGCGGGCGTCCATCGCGCGGGCCCTGGCCTTTGACGCCGATCTCTTGCTGATGGATGAACCTTTCGGGGCGCTGGATGAAATCGTGCGCGACCATCTGAACGAGCAGCTGCTGCAACTTTGGGACCGCACGAACAAGACGATCTGCTTCGTGACACATTCGATACCGGAGGCGGTCTACCTGTCGACGCGTATCGTGGTGATGTCACCCAGGCCCGGTCGTATCACTGACATCATCGAAAGCCCGCTTCCGCGTGAACGGCCGCTTGATATCCGTGACACGCCGGAGTTCATCGAAATCGCCCACCGCGTGCGCGAAGGGCTTCGTGCTGGTCATGGGGATCAGGTTTGATGCGAGGGGTTTGGGACCGGATCGGACCGATTGTCACCGTCGTTCTGGCGATTGTCGCGATCTGGTACGCAGCAGCGGTCTGGCTGAATGCGCCCTGGGCGTATGACCGGGCCACACGTGCCGATGTACAACTGACCGCAACGGAACTGGTCGCGGATACGTGGAACCAGGACAAACCCAAACTGCCCGCACCGCATCAGGTTGCGGGGGAGTTGTGGGATACGACCATCGCAAAGAGCATCACCTCCAAGCGCTCGCTGATCTACCATAGCTGGATCACCCTGTCTTCGACCCTTCTGGGCTTTGCGCTCGGGACTGCGCTTGGTATCGGGTTGGCCATCGGCATCGTCTACAACCGAACGATGGATATGAGCGTCATGCCATGGGCCATCGCCAGCCAGACCATTCCGATCCTCGCCATAGCACCGATGATCATCGTGGTGCTGAACGCCGTGGGGATCAGCGGGCTGCTGCCAAAGGCGATGATCTCGATGTATCTGTCCTTTTTCCCAGTTGTTGTCGGTATGGTGAAGGGACTGCGCAGCCCGGACCGGATGCAGCTTGACCAGATGCGGACTTGGAATGCGAGCGCGCCGGAAAGCTTCTGGAAACTGCGGTTGCCGTCCTCGATGCCCTATCTGTTCACCTCGATGAAGATCGCAATGGCCGCGTCACTGGTCGGTGCGATTGTGGGTGAATTGCCGACCGGGGCTGTCGCAGGTCTTGGCGCGCGGTTGCTGGCGGGCAGCTATTATGGCCAAACCATCCAGATCTGGAGTGCACTCTTGATGGCCGCGGCTTTGGCAGCTGTCTTGGTCGGGCTGATCGGTGCGTTGCAGCGCGTTACGCTCAACCGGATGGGAATGGCGTGATGGGAGCGGCATGGGTTATCGGCGCAATCTTCGCGTGGCTTGTGGGCTGGTGGATCAACGTGCGACTTGCGCGGATGCCTGCATCGCGCGGTGCAGCCTTCGCTGCACCCGTCGTTTTCGGGATCACACTGTTGATCATCTGGGAATGTGTCGTGCGAGGTTTCGATATCTCGCCGGTTCTTCTCCCCGCACCTTCTGTCATTGTCGCCCGATTTGCCGCATCATCCGACATCCTATGGCAGGACTTCGTACAAACGGTCATCAAGGGAGCGCTGACCGGCTATCTGATCGGCTGCGGGGCAGCGCTCCTGACCGCCGTTGCGGTTGACCGGTTCCCGTTCCTGAAACGCGGGCTGCTGCCCATAGGCAATTTCGTGGCGGCACTGCCGATTATCGGGATGGCACCCATTCTCGTGATGTGGTTCGGGTTTGACTGGCAATCGAAAGCGGCCGTCGTCGTGGTAATGGTCTTTTTCCCGATGCTCGTGAACACGGTGCAGGGATTGCAGGACACGACGGCGATGCAGCGTGACCTGATGCAGACCTATGCGTCAAGCTATTGGCAGACCCTGCTGAAGCTGCGCCTGCCCGCGGCGATGCCGTTCATCTTCAACGGATTGAAGATCGCGACGACACTTGCGCTGATCGGCGCAATCGTGGCGGAGTTCTTCGGATCGCCGATCAAGGGCATGGGATTTCGGATTTCGACCAGTGTCGGGCAACTTGCGCTCGACCTGGTCTGGGCAGAGATCGTCGTGGCGGCCATCGCCGGGTCGGTCTTTTACGGAAGTGTGGCATTGTGCGAACGCGCGGTGACATTCTGGCACCCGTCTCAGCGGGGCCGATAATAAAAAGCATAGATGAACAAGGAGATAGAAGATGAAGAGACTGATTGCCGGCGCGCTCGCGCTAGGCCTGCCAATGGCGGCGCAGGCGGCGGATGATGTGACACTGCAACTCAAATGGGTCACGCAGGCCCAATTTGCGGGTTACTATGTCGCGCAGGACAAGGGCTTCTACGATGAGGAAGATCTGAACGTCACCATCAAACCCGGTGGGCCTGACATTGCTCCGACACAGGTAATCGCAGGTGGTGGCGCGGACGTCACGGTGGAATGGATGCCGGCGGCGCTTGCCGCGCGCGAAAAGGGTTTGCCGCTGGTGAACATTGCCCAGCCCTTCAAAAGCTCCGGCATGATGCTGACTTGCCGTAAGGATGCGGGTGTTGAAACAACTGATGACTTCCTGGGCAAGACACTCGGCGTGTGGTTCTTCGGCAACGAATTTCCGTTCCTGAGTTGGATGAGCCATCTGGGTATTCCGACGGAGGGCGGTGATGATGGCGTTACCGTGCTAAAGCAAGGGTTCAACGTTGATCCGCTGATCCAGAACCAAGCGGCGTGTATCTCGACCATGACCTACAATGAATATTGGCAGGTCATTGATGCGGGATTCACGCCCGAAGAACTGGTTGTTTTCAAGTACGAGGATCAGGGCGTCGCAACGCTCGAAGACGGGTTGTATGTTCTTGAGGAACGGCTGGAAGATCCGGACTTCGTTGATGTCATGACCCGTTTTGTTAGGGCCTCGATGAAAGGCTGGAAATACGCCGAAGAAAACCCAGACGAGGCAGCGGAGATTGTGCTCGACAACGACGCGACAGGTGCACAGACCGAAGAACACCAGAAGCGCATGATGGGCGAGGTCGCCAAGCTGACAGCAGGCTCTAACGGCGCGCTTGATCCGGCGGATTACGAGCGCACCGTGGAGTCGCTGTTGACCGGCGGCTCAGACCCGGTGATCACGCAGGAACCGGAAGGTGCATGGACCCATGTTATTTCTGATGCGGCGCTGAACTGATCAGGCGGGGCACGGCTTGTCCGCGCCCCACAACTTCCGTTTAGAAATCCAGCCCGAGATCCAGTGTGTGAGCTGAATGGGTCAGCGCACCTGAAGAGATATAGTCCACGCCAGTCGCGGCAACCTCGGGGATGCGTTCGAGGGTCATGTTGCCTGAGGCCTCCGTGACCAACTTGCCGTCCACGCGCTCGACAGCATTACGCAGGCTGGCCGTATCCATGTTGTCCAGAAGTACGACATCCGCGCCAGCAGTTGCCAGTACCTCGTCCAGCTGATCCAGTGTGTCCACTTCGATCTCGACCCGGACCATGTGGCTTGCCACCTGTCGCGCGGCGTTCAGGGCGGCTGCGATCCCTCCGGCGGCGGCGATATGATTGTCCTTGATCAGGATCGCGTCGGACAGGCCGGAGCGGTGGTTGTATCCGCCGCCATGAAGCACGGCCTGTTTTTCCACGACCCGAAGCCCCGGCGTCGTCTTGCGTGTGCAGGTGATACGCGTGTTGGTACCATGTGTTTGATTCACGAAGCTGCGGGTCAGCGTCGAGATGCCACTAAGCCGCCCGGCGAAATTCAGCGCGACCCGTTCGGCGGACAAGATTGACGCGGCGGACCCTTCGATTTCCATCAGTGTGTCGCCTTTGCGGCAGACGCTTCCATCCGTGCGCCGGATGTTCACAGTGAGTAGCGGATCCACCAGGCGGAACGCGATGGCTGCGATCTGCATTCCCGACACGACGCCATTCTCACGCGCATTGATCTTTGCTGCGTAGCGCGTCCGCACAGGAATAACCGCGCGGGTGGTGATGTCGCCATACTGGCCGAGATCTTCGGTCAACGCCGCGCGGACCAACGGCTCAAGAATCAGGTCGGGCAGGGTGGCGAAGCTGGTCATGTTGTCTCCTTGCAGGCGGCGTCGCGAATGGTTCGAGCTTGTTCGAGTGTCATCCGCGTGCGTGTGGCCTGTTCCGGATCGCGTTCGGGAAAGTCACTACGGAAATGGCCGCCGCGGCTTTCCTCGCGCTGTAGGGCGGCGGCGGCAATCAGCGTGGCGGTGGCGGTCATATTCACAAATGCGGTGCAGCAGGCGTGTTCACGTTCCAGATCGGCGATGATGCGTAGCGCCGTTAACAGCCCTTCCGCGTTGCGAACCACCCCTACATGTGCAGACATCGTCCGGCGCAGTTGGATCACGGCCTCGGCAGTCGGGGCTGGTCCACCATCCGTAAATGCGATCTCCAGCAGCGGGGCGTCGGTCGGTGCCACCATGCGCGCGATGTCATCCGCGCAAAGGCGCGCGTAAACCAAAGCTTCCAGTAGCCCGTTGGATGCGAGCCTGTTGGCGCCATGCAATCCGGTTGACGACGCTTCGCCGCACACCCAAAGTCGGTCAAGGCTTGCGCGTCCCTGCGCGTCCGTCTGCACTCCACCCATGTGGTAGTGCGCGGCGGCGGTGATCGGGATGGGAGACTGTGTCGGGTCGATGCCGGCTTTCTTGCAGGTTTCTGCAACGCCGGGGAAAAGACTGAATATCCTGCCCCCAATAGCATCGCGCGTGTCGAGCATTGGACGCTTGCCCACCTGCCGCTGTGCAAAAATCGCGCGGGCTACGATATCGCGGGGAGCGAGTTCGGCGTCGGGATGAATGGCGGTCATGAACCGCTCGCCATCCGCATTGATAAGAACGGCACCTTCACCACGCAGAGCCTCGGTCGCAAGAGGTGCCGGATCGACGCCGATATCGAACGCGGTGGGATGGAACTGTACGAATTCGGGATCCGCGAGGATGGCCCCCGCACGCGCAGCGAGACCGATGACCTGACCACAGATGCGTGGGGGGTTCGTCGTTTGCGCGAACAACCCGCCAGAACCGCCACCTGCCAACAAGATCGCGGGTGCCTGAATCAGGGTGGGACGGGAAGCACGGCCGTTCGCGCGTTCGCACCAAATACCGGTTGCGACGTCGTGCTCTACCTCCAGCCCGGTGGCCAGAACGTTCTCGATCACCTGAATGGAAGGCGTAGCCCGCACCGCAGCGATCAGGGTTTCCATGATCTGCCGTCCCGCCTGATCGCCTGCCACACGGACGACACGGGCCGCGGAATGGGCGGCTTCGCGGCTCAGGACGTAGTTGCCGTTCCCATCGCGGTCGAACGGTGTGCCACGTTCGGTCAGTTCGGCGATGCGCGCGTGGGCGGCGCGGGTGACGAGCGCCGCGACCTCGGCGTCCACTGTGCCGGCACCCGCAGCAACGGTGTCCCGCGCATGGGCTTCGGGGCTGTCGGTGGCGGCCATTGCGGCCGCAACACCACCTTGCGCCCATGCGGAGCTTGCCCCCTCGCCCAGCGGGTCGGGCGAAATTATCAGGACAGGATGTGGCGCAAGATGCAAAGCGGCCGACAGCGCCCCCAGACCTGCGCCGACGATAACGACACTGTCAGTCGCGATCACGCGTCAGAGTCCGAGCTTGCGGCTGAGATCGATCATACGCTGCACGGCGATGCGTGCCTTCTCGGCGACTTCTGGTTCCACCTCGACTGGTTCAGTCATGGTGTGAAGCGACCACAACACTTTCTGCAGCGTGATCTTCTTCATGTAAGGGCACATGTTGCACGGACCGATGAATTCCACCTCGGGCAACTCGTCGGAAATGTTGGACGCCATGGAGCATTCTGTCACCAGCATCGCCTTTTCGGGCTTTTCGCGGGTGACATAGTCCAGAATACCGCTGGTGGAGCCGCTGAAGTCGGCCTCATTGACCACATCCGGTGGGCATTCAGGGTGTGCGATGATGCGGGTGCCGGGGTTCCATTCGCGGAACTCGCGGATATCCTGCGCTGTGTATTGCTCGTGCACGATGCACGATCCTTCCCACCAAACGATCCTCTTCTGCGGTACCTGCTTGGCGACGTTCTGCGCAAGGTACTGGTCTGGCGTCATGATGATCGTGTCGCTGTCCAGCGCGCCGACGATCTGTGCCGCGTTCGATGAGGTGCAGCAGATGTCTGAGGCTGCTTTTACTTCGGCAGTGGTGTTCACATAAGATACGACCGGCGCGCCGGGGTACTGTTCACGCATCTGCGCAATCCCGGCAGAGGTGATACTTTCCGCCAACGAACAACCGGCCTCCATGTCCGGCATCAGGACGGTTTTGGCGGGATTAAGGATTTTGGACGTCTCCGCCATGAAATGTACGCCACACTGTACAATGACATCAGCTTGGACTTCGACCGCCTTGACGGCCAGCTGCAGACTGTCACCAACCACATCGGACACGCCGTGAAATATATCGGGCGTCATGTAGTTATGCGCAAGGATGACGGCGTTGCGCTCTTTCTTGAGTCGGTTGATAGCAGCTACATAGGGTGCCTGAATTGCCCATTCCACTGGGGTCACGACACGATTCATTCTGGCGTATATATCCGACAGGGACTCCGCCAGATCCGGATTTGGTTCGAGGTCATAGGCCTCGGACAGTTCCTGCTCCATGAACTGCAGATCCAGCATAAATGTCTCCTGCGTGCCTGACGGCTAGTTAAACTAGACGTTTACTTCCACCCGATTTGTAGAATTTCAAGGGCAATCGATGGAGACTTGATTGTCTGGTGCGTCAGATACGTCAGGTGTTGCATCATGGCGTGACGTTGCATCAAGGTCGGGCCTGCCAATAATTGTCCGTTGAAAACAATGTTTCACCGAAACGTGTACTGAGTTCTGGGCTGCAGCTTTCTCCGTTGGTCAGGCCTTGGTGCAGAATTCAATGCTGAGAAGATTCACGCTTGAAGTTCAGTTGGATATGAGGCGGGCATGGGCAAGCATGAACTGGCCTGCAGCCGCACGATGAGCTGGCAATCCCGCAATGATGCGTTGAGCGGCTGGCCATCATGCACCTGTGCGCCGCATCGGTCCACAGCATCCGAGGGAAGACGGCCCTGCGTTCGTTGCACAAGCAAGCCAGAGAGTTGGTAGGCTACTAGGGTCAACGGCGAGAACATACCAGGACGGGCCTATTGACGCTTCACCAGCGCAATCTGAACCCAAAGTTCGCACCAAAGCTGGTATTATCCTGATCGTTATCGATACCTGCGCCATATAGCAGGGCGGCGTATCCGCTGAAGGCCTCACTAAACTGGGCTGATGCACCGGCTTTGATCTCCAGAGATGTCTGTTCGAGGTTCGTCGTGACCGGCAAACCGTTGAACGAAACCGTGTAGTCATCGTCGGGCGTATGCCAGAGGTTCAGCGTTGCGAATGGCTGGGTCGGCACTTTGTTGACGAAGGTATCTCTTTCAACACGCACGCCAACCCGGCTCGTCCAGGTATCAAAACGATCATAGTCGATTGAAGTGAATGGGTCTTCCGTATCGTCAAGGTCAACCCGTTGCCAGATTACTTGTGCCTGGGGCTCGATGAGCCAACCGTTATTCAATGTATAGGGCCGGCCGCTTTCAAGGGATGCAAGGACAGAGTAGCCACCGATGTCCGCACTTATGTTCCTGTCTGATCCTGAATCCCCATCTAGCCAAGAGTACATGGCAACCGCGTCCAGATACGTGCCGTTGGGTGCAATATGCGTCCAATAGCCCCCCAGCGATAAGCCCTGCAGATCAGCGCTTCCGACGCCGACGTCGATGCGACCGAGAGAGTTGCCGAGCGTATCTGCATTGGCGGTTGTGTAAGCGAAGAACATCCCTGCGCGATCCTGGCTGCCGTCATCATAGGGATCGCCGATAAAATCCACGCCCACTTGAAAGCCACCTATCTGACCTTCTGCACCTGGATTGAGCTCATAATCCAGTTTTCCTATGTGGGTTGACCAGCTTTGATCAAACGATTTCCCGAACACGCGCGCCCAACTGCCGGGAAAATCACCAAAGCTGTTCAGCAGAAACTGATCTCCCTGTCGGTCATGGAAGGTTCCGATGGCTTCGATGCCCATACGCTGGGCGATCGCCGGCTTGACGACGTATCCGGGTATCTCCGGACGGACCGAGGGAATGACAGGTTGCGGGTTGGGATCGGGGTCGGGCGTTGGGTCTGGATCTGGCGTTGGATCGGGATCGGGCGTTGGATCCGGGTCTGGATCTGGCGTCGGATCGGGATCGGGTGTTGGGTCCGGGTCTGGATCAGGTGTTGGATCGGGGTCGGGTGTTGGGTCCGGATCGGGATCAGGGGTTGGATCGGGGTCTGGATCTGGCGGAGTATATCCGGACCGTAGGAACCAGTCGCTGTCCGTTTCCGGGTTTGCATTGATGCCACCGCGATAGAGTTGATACTCGAAAATACCTGCGGCAACCGGTTCGCTCAGTGCAAAGGCGTTCGACGCAGTCGTCGCACCATCAATTGCGTCAACAACCTTGATACCATCCCCGGTCGTCATGTCGCCCAGACCGTCAACATTGGAAATCGTCAAACTGCTGGACCCGGTTCCGCTCCCGTCAGTTCCACCGATAACAAGCATGTCCGATGGTGCCCCATCGCTTTCAAGGTAGCTATGCAGGGCAACCCTACCATCCTGACCGACGTAATTCCCTCGGACGGTAAACGTGTCATGCAAGCTGAAGCCGGAGGCCGGGGTGTCATTGGTCATATCGATCAAGCCGGCATTATAGACAGTTGCTGCCTGCGATGCGTCATATGCCTGGATACCATAGCCGAAGGAATCACCAGCCAAAATCGTACTGGTCTCATCGATAGTAAGCTGGCCGGTTCCGGTTCCGGCATCACCAAGGGTCAGATAGCCTGTCGTGTAAATGTACCGCAGTTCTGTACTGTCGGTGAGATTGATGGTTTCCCATTCGATGAAATTCTGTGGCGCCGTCCCGCGGCCGGCTTCGGTTGCATTCGTCGACGCTACCAGCGTTAGCGTATCGTCACCCTGTCCGCCTTCCACGTTCAGCCCGTCGGTGAGGCTTGCCTCAGACACGGCGACAAATATTGCGCGATCATCCCCGTCACCCATCGTGAAGCCACCGGAGATACTCCCGGTGACCCAGTTAAAATAGTCGTCGCCGGCACCCATATCGATACTTGTGCTGATATTGCCCGCGAGCAGTTCAACGTGATCGGTTCCGTCTCCCAGATTGATCGCCCCGGCGAATGTGCCCCGGATCAGGGCTGTATCATCCGAATTCCCTATGCTTGTGATCCCGTTCGAAACAGAACCATCGGCAAAGTTGACGATCGTATTGCTCCCCGTTCCACTGAAGTTCAGGTTCCCGGCGATGCTTCCACGGTTGTTCAAGCGGAACGTGACATTATCGGTCCCGTTTACCGTGCCTTGGATTTCTCCGTTGTTGTTGATGACAATGCTGTCATTGCCGGACATAACAACGCTACCATCCAATCGGCCATCGTTGTTGAGTTCACTCGATCCCGTGTCAGATATTTCGAGTGTGCTGTACAGTTCCGCACCGGGAAGAACATTCACGGTCGTTCCCGTCCCGCCATTAACGGCGGGTGCCTCTCCTCCGTCGCAGTTCAGAGTAGATCCAGATGCCGTGCAATCCGCCGCCACGACACCGGGGACAGACATCGCCACCGCAGCGACGGAGCATCGTAGGAGAGATTTGCGCAATGGTGAGATGGCATGACGGGGAACACGCGCTTCTACTCCCGAAAGGCTGAATGGGTTGGGCTTCGGGGCGTAGCGGTTCATGTGCCTGCGTCTCCATCGTCGGAATGGCTTAGAGTGTCCATTCATGTCTAACCCGGCGTCAGGCCTTTTCAAGGCAGAAAGCTGAACAACTACCGAAGATTAGCGCTTATCAATCGCTCTTCGTGACTGTCGTGGCCCTGATGCTGTAACCGCCCCGGCGGCCTCTGATGTGGCACGGTGGGTTTGCTACAATCCACATTGGCGGACGGTTATGTCAGAGATTTCCATGATCGGGCTGGATCGGATGCTCGACGAAAAGCGGGCGGATCGGGGCGATGGCGTCGATATAGACGCGGGCGGTATAGAGGCTGCCGGGCCGAGCGGTTCTTCGCAAGAAGTCACGGCGCGCACAGGTCCTGGAGTTTTTTTGACCAGTTGCCGCCTTGCATCGTCGCAATGGAAGCCTGTGGTGGTTCTCATTTCCGGGCGCGGGAGATCGGGAAGCTGGGCCATGAAGTGCGGCAGATCCCTCCGGCCTATGTAAAGCCCTTCGTCAAGCGTCAGAAAAATGATGTTGAGATGCGACCGTTGCCCCGGTGGGGCCGCGTAAGCGCACCGAACGACGCAGAGGCCATATGTGAGGCGCAGTGCGTCCGTCTATGCAGTTTGTGCCGGTTAATAGCGAAGAAGTCCAAGCGACAGCGATGGTGTTTCGCGCTCGCGATCAGCTCATTCGGCAGCGCACACAGCTCATCAATGCGTTGCGCGGTCCCTGCGACGCTTGCTGATCATCGGCGCCAACAGTGTCATCATCAATCGACACGTCCATCGGGCAGCGCAGCCCGGCACCTGGTTGGCGGCCCTTTTATCACGCAAGCCAACGATGCTGGTAGGGATGGCATTGGCGAACAAGATGGCGCGGATCGTCTGGGCCTTGATGGCCCGGGGCGGCGTCTATCAGTCTCCGGTCGCGACGACGCAAGCCGACCGTCGGTCGCGAGGACATCGGAGCGAGCGAGGGCAAGGAGCAGTTTGGCGCAACGATCGAGACGGGATCGGGAAACCCAGCCTGCAACAAAGTGCCTTCGAGCACGCGGCGTTGATTTGGACCCGGTCCGCGAACACCATACGGACCCGCGACATCCGCGAGGTCTCATCATGAGGCCGGACATATGTCAGCACCCGACGACGCGTCAGAAAAGCTTCAAAATCCCTCTTGCGTTCGGGACGGTTACATATGTTGCTGAACTCCCGCTTGAGGCGTGACCTAGCTGCGAGGCAGGACCAAGGTGCCGACGATCAAGTCGCTCTGGCGCGTGTTCGACGGGTTGATCCTAGTCGAGGAGTTGGAACGCAACGCTATCCCGGTATCCGCTGAGATGCCCGGGTGGGAAACGATCCAGCTTGCGTACAAGCGCCGTGGCATTCTGGTCCGCCAGATCATCGATGCGATCCGGGAGGCCGTCTTGGTGGCGGGCAAGCGTCAGGATGCCTTTGGGTATCACGGCATTGTCGTCAAAGTCTCCAGCATCGATGGACTTCGAGAACAGCGCCGGTGAGGCGGACCTTGCACTGATTGAGGGTACAATGAACGCCTCCGCATTCTCTCGCCCGGTCGGGGTACGGTAGAAGTGTGGCTTTCTTGCTCTTGTCGAGGGCGGGCACACTCCGGCAACCGAACTTGTGAACCCAGCGACCGGGCGCGTGAGCTGGCGTATGACCGATCAGGATAGTATCGTCTTCCATGAAAAGTTCACAACGCCCACCCTGATAGCTGCCGAGACGGCCGTTCACCTAAATACGACTCTGGCGGCATTGGCGGCATTGGCGGGTGGGCGGGTCTCAACCTGAACGTGCAAGCTTATGCTTCATTGGCTGCCAACGAACCGTAAGCTTGCACGATTACACCAATAGGCGGCATATCACGGCTGAAGTAACCGCTCGTTCCGAGGTGATTGAGCGGCTGAACTGCGGACAATGTGTGAATTCGCTGAGTCTGACCGATATTTGCTTTGTGCGCCTTGTGGAGCCTCACATTGAATTGCAAACGAGTTGCATACCTCCAGAGGCCAAACCCTCGATCGCCCGGTGATCCGATCGACCCTTCATAGGTTCACAAGAAGGATCTCATGTCCTTGAAAGTTATGGCGGGCATGAGCCTGAAAGATAACTTATTCACCTCAAATATCATACTTATAATAATAAAATTATTCCCGAAACTTGGCTCCACACTACCCTTCAAGCGGCCAGATCAGCGGGATGACAAGCACGGTCATGGCACCGATAATTATGTTCATCGGCACACCGATCCTGACGAAGTCGAGGAACCGATAGCCGCCAGCACTGTAGACGAGCGTGTTCGTCTGGTACCCGATTGGCGTCGCGAAACTCGCACTCGCGCCGAACATGACCGCGACGATGAAGGGGCGTGGGTCCAAACCAAGCTGCACGGCAACGCCCGCCGCGATTGGTGCCATGAGGACCGCAACGGCATTGTTGGTCACCAGCTCGGTCAGGATGGAGGTCAGGGCATACACAAGCAGGAGCGCCACAATCGGTCGTGCGGTCGCCAGCAGGGGCGATACGCCGCCGACGATCAGTGTCAGTGCCCCGGACTGCTCCAGCGCCCTACCCATGGTCAGCATGGACACGATCAACAGCAGCAAGCGGCCGTCGATGGCCCCGATTCCCTCGTCCGCATCAATGCATTTGGTCAGGAACACGATCGCAACCCCGACTAGGGCAAGCGTCAAGATCGGCGCGACGTTCAGTGCAGCCAGCACCACCACGCCCGCCATTGTGCCGATGGCAATGGGAGCTTTGGACTGCCGAAAGGCACGCGCGCCGACCGGCGACAACATGATCAGGCGCTCCTCGTCGACGAGGAGCGCAATGTCTTCTCGTGTGCCATCAAGCAACAGGGTGTCGCCGACCGCGAGCCGCATCTTTGAAAGCCGCATGTCGAGCGCTGTACCATTTCGGTGCAGTGCGATCGGATAGACGCCGAAGCGCCGCCGCCAGTGCAGCCGACCGATCATCCTGTGAAGTGCCCGGGTGTCCGGACCAACCAGAACCTCGACCACGGACGTGCGTCGGGTCGTCGATGGCTCCGTGCCAGTGATCGCCTTGTCCGCCAAGATGCCATCGCGAAAACCCATGAGTTCCGCCTCTCGGGTGGCGAGCACCACCATGTCTCCCGCCTGGAGATCAGTGTCATCCAGCGTCTGGCGATGAGAAACATTGCCGCGGACAAGATCGACGACCCGGCTGCCCCCGGTTTGGAAGGCAGCCACCTTACGGGGCGGCGTGCCAACCAACGGCGACCCTGCCGGAATGAACATTTCGACCAGCCACCTGCGCTGATCCCGCTCAGGCAGACTGGATCCGACGGTCTGACGGACGGGAAGAAAGCGCGGTGCCGCAACCGCCAGAAACGCGGCGCCGATCAGGGCGACAATGATCCCGAGCGGCGCAATCTCGAAGATACCGAAAGGTGCCAGCCCCAGATCCCGAGAGACGCCGTCGACCAGGAGGTTCGTGGAGGTTCCGATGAGCGAGCAGGTTCCGCCAAGTATGGCCACGTAAGACAAGGGGATCAGCAGGTGGGATGCTGCGATCTTCATCTCGCGCGCGAGCGTGATGACGACCGGGATCAGCACCATGACAACCGGCGTGTTGTTCATGAAGGCCGAAGCGATGGCAGCGGAGCCGAAAAACAATCCGATCGTCAGCCTCGGATAGGTCGACGAATATCGGCCCAAGATGCCGCTTACGGTTTCCAGAACGCCTGTTCGCACAAGGGCTGCGCTCAGGATGAACATCGCCCCGATGGTTGCCGGCGCCGGATTGGCGAGCGGCGCGAGAACGTCATCAGGGTCCACCAGTCCGATAACTAGCGCAGCGACGGCGCCGCAGAATGCGACAATTTCAGGCGGCTGAACTTCCAACGCGAAGGCGATGAATACTGCCAGAAGCAGTAAGATCGCAGCATAGGGGGCTAGAACGATCAGATCGAGAGGCATGGTACTGTCTCATTCCGTGCACACGAGCCTTCAGGATACTGCAATCTGTGGGTGCAGGCACCACCGTTGTCGCAAAGCGATACGACCATGCCTGAACGGCAGCGTTCGGCACCACCGCGTCTGGCGACGTATCGTCGGGCAGATGCGCGCGCAGCAAGTGCCGCTCTGCCCGGAGGGGATGCCCAAGGCCTGCTCGACCGTGCTTTGGGCGGCAGGACCGGGGTTCGCCGCCATCCCGTCCGCATGACCCTTCGGTAGACCGAGTAGCACAAGCGCCAGCACAACGAGAAGCCGCGACACGATCGCTCCAAGCCTTCTCATATCGTGCGTGGAAGCGTTTGTCATCCCTGGGCGGTCCAGACGTAGGCGACATAGCCCGCCAGCATCGCCAGGCCGATCCCGCGCCCAATCACCGGGCGGGTCAGCAGCAGTGCTGTCAGGATCAGCGAAACGGCGATCATCACGGGCAGATCGAAGGTCAGGAACCGCGACGCCACCGGGATCGACGCGGTCACACCTAGGATGCCCAGCACGTTGAAGATGTTCGATCCGACGATGTCATCGATGGCGATCTCGGACTGGCGGCGGAAGGCGGCGATCAGCGATGTCGTCAGTTCCGGCAGCGATGTGCCGACGGCAACGATGGTCAGGCCGATGAGCGTTTCCGAAATCCCATAGCCGTGCGCGATGCTGACCGCGCCATCAACAAGGAAACGAGCGCCGACCATGAGGGCGACAAGGCCACCGATGATCCACAGGGTCGACACGAGCGCCAAGGCCGGAGCAGGAATGCCGACGCCCACGGCTTCCATGCCGCTGGGTTGGCGGTAGGCCCAGATCAGGTAAGTGGCCAGACCCGCCACCAGGATCTGGCCCGAGAGACGCCCCAACTGTCCCATGGCAAAGACCGGCGCCAGAACCACCGCTGCGGTCATCATCACGGCCGTGTCGCGGCGCAGCGTCGCCCCCATGACCTTGATCGGCCAGATCAGCGCGGACAGGCCAATGATGAGCAGGATGTTGACGACGTTCGAGCCGATGATGCTGCCGAGCGCGATATCGGGCACGCCAGGCCAAGCGGCATCCGCCGCCGCCGTCTGGGATGCCTGCTCGACGCATTCGAGGTGGAAGAATTTCTCGGGCGCGGCGATCGGCCCTTCGTTGCGCGCGAGCATTTCTATGTCCGCTTGCTGAATCTGTGGGACGCCGCCGCAAGCGCTTTCCGCATTTTCAGGAACTGACCGACGGTGCCAAGCGCGGCCCGTGGCCACCAGAAGCGCAACAGTATACACCATCATCACGATAAATGGCCGGAGCATCGGCAAGAGTTGGAGAAAATGTACCTCGAGATTGCGATCGTCATTCTGCTGACGCTGATCAATGGCCTTCTGGCGATGTCCGAACTGGCCATCGTCTCGGCCCGGCCCGCGCGGCTGAAACTTATGGCCGACAAGGGCAGTAAGGGGGCCGCGACCGCCATCAGGCTGGCCGAAGATCCCGGCCGATTCCTGTCCAGCGTGCAGATCGGCATCACGCTGGTTGGCATCCTCGCGGGCGCCTTTTCCGGCGCGACGCTGGGTGCGCGTCTGGCGGCGAGCCTGATCGAGGCTGGCATGCCGCCAGCCTATGCACAGCCGGTCGGAGTTGGGTCGGTGGTGGTGGCGATCACCTACCTGTCGCTGATCGTGGGCGAATTGGTTCCCAAGCAGATCGCCCTGCGTGCGCCGGAACAGGTCGCCGCGCGCGTCGCCCCGACGATGCGGATCATCGCTCGCGTCGCAGCCCCGCTGGTCTGGGTGCTCGACCGGTCGGGCAAGCTGGTGCTGGCCCTGCTTGGCCAGTCGGGCAACCAATCACGCGGGGTGAGCGACGAGGAGGTCCGGCTGATCGTTGCCGAGGCGGAAAGCTCTGGCGCCATGGACCAGGCCGAGAGCCAGATGATCGCCGGCGTGATGCGGGTCGCCGACCGAACCGCGCGGGGGCTGATGACGCCGCGGCATGAGGTCGAGACGCTCGATGCCAGCAGCGACAAGGCGGAACTCCTGCAGCGCCTGCACGACCTCAGCCGGTCCCGGTTGCCAGTCTGGGAAGGGGACGTCGACAACATCACCGGCGTTCTGACCACCCGCGACATCCTTGCCCCCGCGCTGATGAACGAGCCGTTCGATCTGCGGGCCCTGCTGCGCGAGGCGCCGGTGGTCCGGGACGGGCAAAGCGCGCTAGACGTCGTGGATCGCCTGCGGACGGCACCGGCGCACATGGTGCTGGTCTATGACGAGTACGGGCATTTCGAGGGGATCATCACCCCGATGGACGTGCTGGAAGCTATCGCAGGCGAGTTTCCGGACAGCGCCACCGACGAACCCAAGGCCGTGACACGGGCCGATGGAACCTACTTGATCGCAGGCTGGATGCCGGTGGACGAGTTTGCCGACCTGCTGTCGCTGGAGATCGACGCAGACCGCGACTTCGAGACGGTTGCTGGTTTGGTCCTTGAGAAAGTCGGACATCTGCCCGAGGTCGGACAGAGACTGGAACTGCAGGGATGGACGGTCGAAGTCGCCGATCTGGATGGACGGCGCATCGACAAGCTTCTGGTTGGCCGAGCAGACTAGGCTTAGAGCCCGTTCGAAACTCTCTGAATTTGATCAGGGTCTTGCCAGATGGCGCGTGCCAAGCGCATATCGTTTCCGAGTGAATTCGGTCCAGCCCATCGTGATTTCCGTTCTGTCTCGCAAACGAACAGAACCACAACCTGCCGAATGCACTCAATCAGTTTCGGATCGGCCTCTAACAGACCCGCTGCCCGGACCGTTAAGGTGCCGAAGCAGGACAGCGGCAGAGACCGGCCAGTGCGCTCGCCTTGTCCACGAGTTGGCCAGGTCCGCGAGACTCGATTCAACGCCGTAAGAAACCCGCGCCAAGGGGCGAACCAAGGTCGCGCATCTATCTATCCCAAGACAGGCAATCTACACGTTGTTCTTGCGGATGAACCGGACTTGCTTTCCGGTGAGCGGCAACGCCGCATTACGGTTTCCTCGGGCCGGATATCCACAGTTCGCCGAGGTGGAAGGAAAGGCGGCGTGCAAGCAGGAAGGTGACGGTTCACGCGACATTCGGGGTGTCGGAGAACAGCGCATCCGGATCTATTCCGCGCTTTTCGGCGCTCGTGCGCACCGCTTGCCGCAACGCCTTGCTCCGCTTGAGCAAGCGTCGGAACCGTTCCTCGTCGAGCACCAGCAGGGTCGAGGGCGCGATGGCGCGCACCTCTGCCCGCCTGGGCCGCTCCATCAGGATCGCCATCTGGCCGAACATTTCGCCACGACCCAACCGCCAGATCTGGCCTGCACTCTCCAGTTCTACAGCGCCTGATGCGATGAAGAACACGCTCTTCGCAGCGCTTTCCTTGCGGATGATGACGTCGCCAGCGTTGACGTAGCGCGTCTTGAGCGCCCGTCCCAGCCGCTTCAGCGCGGCGTCTTCGAGATCCGCGAAGAGCGGAAACTGCCGGACGAGCTGCGCCCGCTGGGGTGCAATATCGAGGGGTGGGCGCCGCTCTGCGGCGGCCCGACGGGCGGCGACGTCCTGCATGAGCGCGGTATGAACCTCTGCGCCGATCAATCCGTCCTCGCGCATGGTGGTATATTCCCTTTCCTCGAGTCGCAGCGCCGTGCGCCGGATGAAACGGCGTTCGAGTTCCTCGGCATAGCCGGGATATTGCAGGCGTAGCCCCTCTAGCGTCGTCTCCACCGCCTCAACCCGGCGCGCCAGCAACTCGTGTAGCAGGTCTGCCACCCGCCGGCCGTGGATACGGCGGATGCGGCCGTCGATGAAGCGGCCCAGGTCGCGCAGGATCAGACGCTCTGTCAGCAGACGCTCGAACCGGTCGGCGGTCATACGTGCCAGCGGCGCCGACAGGCCTAGTCGGCTGTGCAGCACCACCGCCGCGCGGAAGGCGCGGTCGTAGGCGACGCTGCGCCGCGCAACGCGCTGATAATCGCTGCGCCCGCCGATCCGCGCGCCCTCGATCAGCCGGTCAGCATGCGAAAGAACCCGCTCGGCCATGCTGGCCGAAATCGTTCGCTCCCGGACACGGGCCAGGATTGTATCACGTTCGTGCCCGGCCAGCGCGATCAGCCCCAGCGTAATCCGGTCACGGTCGAGGATGTCGGCGCTGTCCTCGGCGGTCTTCACCGCAGCATCCAGCCGCTCGCCGAAGCGCTTCGCCTCGGCGCGCACGATGTCGTGGGACAACTCGTAATTCTCAGTGGTCCGCGCCACGTCCTCGCGCACTGTCTGGAGGGCGACAGCCACGACCTGCCGCGACAGCGCCCGGTCGATCGGAGACAACTGGTCTAGGCCGAGCCGGGCAATCACCCAGCGCAGCGTCGTGCCCTGTACCATCAGCGTGAAGAGCGTGAAGCCCGTGGCAAGGATGCCGACCACGCGCTTGACCTCGACCGGCACCCGGAAGCTTTCGGTCACCGCAAGGGCCAGGGCCAACGTGACCGCGCCGCGCAGGCCGCCCCAGAGGATCGCGACGCGATAGGGCCGCTCGACCGCGGGCGAGGCGCGCAGGAGTGTGAGCAGGGGCAGCAGGCCGAAGAGGATCACCACCCGCGCCGCGATGGCGGCGAGGATCACCACGCCCATCAGAACGAAATCGGTCAGGCGCACTTCTTCCAGCAGCCGCGGGATCAGGAGTGCTGCGAGGATAAAGATCAGCGCCCCTGCCCAATGTGCCAGCAGGTCCCAGACCTCGCGCAGGTTGGTCCAGCATTGCGGCGGCAGGCGCCCCGGCCCGGCCAGGTTCAGGGTCATGCCCGCCACCACGACCGCGATCACGCCCGAGGCGCCGATCATCTGTTCCGCGCCGATATAGGCCAGGTAGGGCAGCGCCACCGAGATCGAGATCTGCGCCCGCTCGAAGCGGGCAAAGAACGCCATGACCCAGACGGCGATCCGCGCTGCCAGCCAGCCCATCAGCGCGCCCCCCGCGATCAGCACCGGGAACTGTGCCAGTGCGTCGCCGAGGTTCGGGTCCGGCACGCCCAGCATCACGAAGCCCATGAACAGTCCGAAAAGCGCGATGGCTGCTGCATCGTTCAGCAGGCTTTCGCCCTCGATGATCCGCGCAAGCCGACGCGGGGCCGAGATCGACCGGAAGATCGACACCACCGCCGAGGGATCGGTCGTGGATACAATAGCGCCGATCAGCAGACACGCCGCCAGCGGCAGGGCGCTTGCCCATGACAAAGCGTAGCCGACGCTCAGCGTGGCCACGACTACCGCCACGACAGCCAGCACAAGGATCGGCACCCAATCGTCCAACATCCGGCGCAGGTTCATCCCCAGCGTCGTCTGGAACAGTAGCGTGGGCAGAAAGACGTAGAGGAACACATTGGACCGGATCGGCAGACCCAGAATCGCCGCGGCCACCGGGTTCAGGGCATCGGTCAGTTCGGTACGCAGGAAGAAGGTCGCGCTCACACCGATCAGGATGCCGAGCATCGCGAGGATCACGGAATAGGGCAGACGAAACCGCGCGGCCAGCGGTTCTGCCATGCCGATGACCAGGAAAAGCGATGCGAGGATGGTCGTTACGAGAACAATGTCCATGGAATTGAACTAACACAAGGAACTTGGAATGCACCGGCAAAAAGCGGAGCAAGAAGCCCTCGTATGGCCGCGTGACTGGTGCATGATCACGGAACGCGCTCCATTCAGCCAGAGCCAAAAAAGGAAGACGTTTTGGATCAAATTTATTGACGGTTCGCTCCGGAGGCGTCCTGGTAGGTGGCTCGAATCCTTTGATGTTCCTGAACATTCTTCGCTATTTCATGTCCAGATATTTTCAATCAGTTTTAGATGGCACCGGATTGTTGGCCAAGTGATGCTTGCGAATGGGATACGCTTGCGGGCCCAAGGTTGCGGGGTACAATTCGTGCATGTTGCTGCAATTGGATCTTGCAGCGATGTCTGTCCCGAAGTGCTCTGAACCGCCTTGTCGTGTCGAATAGCAACCGAGCTTCAGGGCCGCCAAAACTCCACACACATGAGGAGGCGAGGCTGGGTCACGCTTGTAGAGCAAAGTGTGGAACCCTGAAGGACTGAGCCATTCTTCGCAGTTGCCGCCAGTGATTCCGTTGTGTCTATCATCCGGGTGACATGCCTGCGATTGTGGTCGTGCGCCTTTCTCACCGGATCGATCACCTCGACGATTGCATAGAGGGATGTAGTGCCCATGAGAGGAAACACGCCGTCCTTCACCACCCGGAGCTTGCGCAGGTGCCATTCGAAACGGCGCTTGATGTCGAGTTTGCCCTCGCCGGGAAGCGGGCGGCAATGAACTTGATCTTCGTCATGGAGATCCCTTCAGGCGCGATGGGCCGAGCCCTCGGGCAGAGTTTCTGCAAGAGGGACGTGTTGGAAAGAACCCGGCCGGGGTGGAGGTGAGGGATGCCCCATGGCCGTCAATGGAGGCCACCAGCGCAGCGCTTGATGGCGTCGTTCTGAAGACCCGAAAAAACCGTACTGACGTAAGCTTATGATATTAAACAATATCACCAACCGCAGCGCGACCGATGGTCATTAATCCTGTGCCGGAATGGTCAAATTACCCTCAAATGGACATTTGATGATGGGTCCGACATCCGGCGCATGGCTGCCACCCATCACAGCTCGCCAAATACTTAGCCTTTGCAGCATTCTGATGACAAAGAATTAGGCATGGAAGGAAATATGAGTGACGAAAATCCGCCGATAATTCGAGGAGATGCGGGTCCGACGTGCAATTCTCGAGGTGCATCGATAGTCATGCTGCAGGTGCACTATATCATGGCCGGCTTCGGTCGTCGAAACGTTCAGATCAATCGAGGTGCTCAGCAGATGCCAACGCCGCAGGATCAGAGGCGCGGACAGAAACGGAACGCATTGATTGTCGTTCCTTGCCTGAACGAAGCGCAGCACATAGCACAGCTGCTAGAACAATTGACTCGTACTTTGGATCGCGTCGGGGGCCGGATCGTTGTCGTTGATGGAGGAAGCACTGACGGCACAAAAGAGATCGTCTCACAGTTTGTGACAAGTAATCCTCGCGTCACACTGCTGCATAACCCGGATCGTATTCAAAGCGCGGGGATTAACCTGGCAGTGTCATGCGCGGGAGAAAACGCGTCTCACCTGTTTCGGATTGATGCGCATTGCGGCTATCCCGACGATTATTGCGACCGGTTGATGGCGGAAATGGATAGGACTGGTGCCGATAGCATCGTTGTCAGCATGATTGCGGAGGGGGAAGCTATCATCCAGCAAGTCAATGCTGCTGCTCAGAATGCTCCTGTAGGCAACGGGGGATCGAGCCACCGTATGCGGACCGAGGGCCAGTTCGTCGACCATGGGCATCATGCGTTGATGCGGTTGTCGGCCTTCCGGGCGGTTGGTGGCTACGATCCGGCATTCACCCATAACGAAGACGCGGAACTTGACTTCCGTCTGCGTGAGCGAGGATACCGGATTTGGCTGACACCCGATCCTGCAATTGTCTATTTTCCACGGTCCACGTTCAAGGCTTTGGCGCGCCAGTATTGTAATTACGGTCGTGGTCGTGCGGGCACATTCCTGAAACATGCGATTGTGCCGCGTCTGCGCCAAACGAAGGTGATGGCGGTTCTTCCCGCTTTGTTGCTGGCATTGTTTTCCAGCGTACATTGGGTCTTCGCCTTGCCAGCGCTGCTGTGGTTGGCTGTGACGCTCGGTGCGGGCCTGGGCATGGCTATTCGCGAGCGACGACCAAAGTTGGTTCTGGTGGGCGTGTCAGCCATGGTTATGCATGTTTCATGGTCGTATGGCTTCTGGCGTAAACTGCTGGAACATATTCTTGGCATGGACGGCAGTTCCCTGAAGGCAGCACGATGACGGAAGAGAGGGTTCATATCGAGATATGTGTTTGTACCTTTCGCAGGCCCATTCTCCGCCAAACTCTTGATTCACTGGCGCGACAGGAGTTGCCCGAAGGTGTCACGATCTCGGTTCTCGTGATCGATAATGACGTCTCTCCGTCCGCGCGCACCGTCGTTGAAAGGGCAGAGCACGATGTAGTGCCTATGCGCTACGTTCATTGTCCGGGCGCGAACATTTCGATCGCTCGAAACGGGGCTCTCGATCACGCACAGGGCAGGTTTCTGGCATTCATCGACGATGACGAAGTCGCAAGCCCAAATTGGATTGCAGCGCTTTGGACCGAGATGCGGCGCAGTGGAGCGCAGGCTGTTCTCGGGCCGGTTGATGCCGTCTATGGCGATGATGCGCCACAATGGATGCGGCGTTCGGCAATACATTCCACCCGCCCGGTCTGGGTCGATGGCAAAATCAGAACCGGCTATACGTGCAACGCTTTGCTGGATCGCGACTGGCCTGCGATCCGCGATCTGCGCTTCGAACCCGGCCTGGGACGTACGGGAGGGGAAGATACCGCGTATTTTACCTCTATCGCGAAAGCCGGTGGTGACATCGTCTATGCCGAAGATGCCTTGGTGCGCGAGGATGTTCCTTCAGAGCGTCAGAAAGTCGGCTGGTTGTTGCGTCGCCGTTACCGGATGGGACAGACACATGGGCGGTTGAAGCGGAGGTCCGGTACACTGCTGAAGCTACCTGCCGATATTGGATTGGCCGGAGTAAAGCTGCTCTACTGCCTCGCCGCGGCAGGCTTTGGTGCGTATGACGCGACCAGACGCAACCAGGCGATGCTTCGCGGTGTTCTCCACGCGGGCGTGATTGCCGGGTTGGCAGGCGCACGCGAACTGGAACTTTACGGGGCCGAACCGGCCGGGAAGCAGGTCTAGCGATGAGGGCAACGGCTTGAACGAGTACGGGTTCAGAATTCAGGATGCAGAGCTCGCGCATGATGCATCTGGTCGTTCGTCATTGAACGAGGCCAAAACGCTGGGAGATTTACTGGCTGCGTTGCGTCGTCAGGCGGTGCCGCTCGTTCTGTGCACAGGGCTTGGCCTTGGGCTGGGGCTGTTGAAACATGCTACGACGCCGGAACAATACTACGCTGCAACGACAATTCTTGTTGACGTACGCGCGGGTGACAACAGTGAAGATATTACCGCCAGCATGCCTTATATCCGCAACGATACGTCGCTGCTGAACGAAATGCAGGTTCTGCGGTCGCTGACATTGGCCGAGCAAGTGGTACGTGAACTGAACCTGCACGAAAACCCGGCCTTCACCCGTCCGCCAACTTCTCTGGCCCGCAACCTGCTGGAGTCTGCGAAGAGTATGGTACGCGGTATGATCGGGAACGGGTCTGACCCTGTCACCCAACCCGAAGGATCGCAACAGGAACGAGAAGATGCTGCGATTCAGGGTGCTGCCGTGAAGCTTCAGCGCACGATCGGCATTCAGCGGATCGGGCAAAGCTTTACCATTGATGTCAGCTATGTCGGGTTCGATCCGGAATTGACGTCGCAGATCGTGAACGCCTATGGCGAAGCGTATCTCGAAGACAATCTCGTCGCCAACCTGGAATCGACAGAACGTCTTGCCGAATGGATGCAGGCGCGGATCGCCGAATTACAACAAAGCGCGGAGGATGTCCGGCGCAGGTCCGAAGCTCTACGAGCTGAACAGCCGACCGATGTTCTTGCCCTCAGAGAGTTGGCGCAGCGCGCGTCGAATCTGGATGCGCTACATCAAACCTTGACCGAACGGTATGACAGGCTGGCGGTTCAGGGATCGTTTCCCGCCACAAATGGTCGCATCCTGACCAAGGCCGTGACCCCGAAAAATGCGGCGCTCCCCAAGCTGTGGCAGTCAGTTTCCGTTGCAACGATCCTTGGTCTTATGCTTGGCTTTTCTATTGCCGTGTTGCGTGAAATGCGCGAGCGTTCCTTCCGATTGGGAGAAGACGTTCGGGCTTTGACCCACAAGCCTTTCCTGGGGTACTTGCCGCGTGTGCCCCGGAAGTCGTTTCCGAAGACGCATGGGGTCGATCCCATTCCCGGAATACGCAGACAAATTATGAAAATAGATCCGCTGCTGACTCTGTCCGTCCGAGACCCCAACGCGCTTTTTGGCGAGACGCTCCGCAATGTCCATAGTTCAGTCATGCTCGGCGTATCCGCAGGACGCGGAGGGCAAGTGATCGGGGTGTCGTCGTTGCTGGCTGGTGAGGGCAAAACCACACTCGCCGCCAATTACGCAAATCTTGTCGCTGGATCGGGTGTGCAAACGCTTCTCGTCGATCTTGACTTGCATCGGACAACTCTCAGCCAGGAACTCGATTGTGTCGAACGGCCTGATATTATGGATGTGCTACACGACAAGGCGTCATTACAAGAGGCGGTACGTACAGTCGCTGAAACGGGGCTGGAAGTGTTACCATGCACGCCGGAACAGCAGAGCGTTCGGCGTAGTGACATGCTGTTACGGCACAATATCGTCTCTCTGATTGCCGGACTTCGAGAAAGTTACGACCTCGTCATCCTCGATCTGCCCCCGCTGGGAACCGTTGTGGATACCAAGATCATACATGCTCAGATCGATGGCATCATACTGTCCTGCGCCTGGGGCGATACACCGCGAGCCTTGGTGCGCGATTATCTGCGCAACGAGCCAGAGGTTGCCCACAAGATCCTTGGTGTCGTGCTCAACAAGGTGGATATGCGCGGATTGAGAAAATTCGCCCGACCGGGTGCGCGCGAAATCTACATTGAACAGGAATACGGGTACGGATGAAGACCGTTTGGTGACCCAGCGGAATTACATCTGACGTCCCTATAGCCTGCTGACATATTTTGGTCTAATCTCTCTGGATAGATTGTCGGGGGGAGTGTCGGTGCGTGTCTCCGTATTCGTAGCAATTTTGTTGATCGCATTGGTCACAATCGCAGGGTGGTCGCTATTCAATGGCGTAAGCTGGGGCATGGTTGTGCTGCGCGTGGTTGTCGCTGCGGTGGTCCTGCAAATCGGCTACTTCGTGATGTTGCTGTTGTCGGCTGTGTTGCCGTGGTCTTCCGCATCAGATCAGCAGAAGCATGATCATGGTACCCGTGCGTCGACACCATCCACCGATCATGCCAAGGGCAGTTCTCGCTAGCCTTGTCTGGCAGCAAGGAAGGGGGCCAATCCGCGTTCCGGTCGGCCTAGCAGTCGAATAAGACCTCCACGTAGTGCCAGCCTCAGTGTTTCACGCCAACCCAGCACCTGACCGGCGCGCAGATCTATATGTGACTTTACAAGCCCGCGCGCACGCATATCTGCCGAGTAGCGAAAAGCCGGATGGTTCAGAAACCGTGCTCTGTCGGCTTGGTTTGCCCGTGTCCAAGCGAGTTTCTGCAGTTGCGTGATCGACCGTTTCAGGGACAACTCACGCGCCAAGTAGCCCGTGTTCATGCCGATGTCGCGCGTCGTGTCTTCCCCGTTCTCGGCCCACACGGCCAAAGGTTTCATAGCGACATACATGGGTTCGTTGATTGAAAAGGTGCGCAGATATTCCTGCAGCGTTGCACTGCAAGCTTCATGTATCTCCAGATCGGACTTGGCATGACGCGACCAGAACAGCCCGCCATTTGAGACACCAATATCCGCGATCAGGCACAACCGGAAAACATCGGCGTCGTACAGGCCTTCATTGAGCTTGTCGTCGAGGATGCCGTTCTCGCTTAGCTGCGCGTGGTTTGTGCCGCTACCATGCTCGATCAGTTGGTTTCGGAAAATGATCTCGACGCCTTTGTCACGGCAGACGGCGATGTTTTCTTCCATGAAATCCGGCAGAAGATAGTTGTCGTCCTCGACAACGCAGAAGAAGTCGGCTTCACGCGGGTTTGCCCGCGAAAAGCAGCTGTCGATGTTACGCGATGCGAACCTTTGGGGGCGGTTGTGGTTGAAATGGATGCGTGGATCGCCAAATCCGTCGACTATCTCCTTGGCCGAACCGTTCGGATCATCATCATAAACGTCACATATCCAGTTCTCATGGCTCTGTTCCACTAGGCTTTCGAGACACCGGCGCAGAGCGTCCGGCCGTCGGTAGGTTGGCGTGCGGACCTGAACCAGAGGGTTGTCGGGTGCTGGCAATGGTATGCTCTTCCTTTCCATGGCTGGTGTTTGGGCGGATACACAAACATAACCCATTGCGAACTGGGCGAGCGGCCCGTCGGCACGCACATGCACGCCATCTGTCTGCGTTGCTGTCGACACCTTGGACCAATCCGCCGCAACCCAGTCCGCTTCGCGTTCCGGCAGTTCGATCAACAGGGTCTCCGGAGCGGCCTGTGTGCCCAACGGTGCGAGGTGAACATCAGCCAGGTTTTGTGGCTGGACAGGGGCCGTGGTTGAGACTAACCGCGCCCGTGCTATCCGTGCTAGCCCCAGCACAACATGCGGGTGTCGAATTGCCCTTGCGGCGGCGGGCAGAGCGCGACGGTTCTTGATGTCCTGAACGCAGGTTTCGTACTGCTTGCTGCGCAACAGCGCAGCACGGCGCAATCGGGCCCGTGCTTTCTCGACGGGTCCGAACCGCGGGGCCAAGTCCTCCTGGACCCGGATCATTGCATCTATGTCCTCGGGACGTAGCCGATGAGAAATCGACGCTGCATGGCGACGATAGAGATAGTATGATTGCGGCGTCAGGATCATCCGCGCACCGTCCAGTAGAAGGCGGAGATAGAACTCGTGATCTTCGCCAATGCGAATATCCTCGCGGTAGCGTGAATTCCCGATACGGTCGCGGCGGATCAGGGGTTTGAGATAACCCAGATCTGCCGAGCCAAGCCCGTCTTGCGTTCCGCCAAGCATCATGGCGGGGGTGATCAGTGTAGCAGAACCGGGTGCCACATCACCCAGCAATGTTGGCGGCTCTTGCGCGGTGCCGCTTTCGTGAAAGTAGATCAAATCGTCGGCGCAGCCATCAGCAGCTTCAGACTCGGCAAGCGCGACAAGGCGTTCAAAGCGTTGCGGATGGATCAGATCATCGGAATCAACCACCGCGATCCATTGTCCCTGCGCGGCGGCGAGCGCACGGTTGCGGGCAGCCGCAGGTCCGGAATTCACGGTGGATTTCAAAAGGCGCACGCGCGGGTCCGTCTTTGCAATCGTCTCGACGATTTCAATGCTTCGGTCCGTAGATGCGTCGTCCGCGATCAAAAGTTCCAACGATGACATAGACTGCGCCAGGACCGAACGTATGGCAGACAGCAGATGAGATGCTCCATTGTAGTTTGCCATTACCACGGACACTGCAGGAGGTTCTCCACCGCCATCTGCAGATGTGTCTGACTTATCGTTGGTCGCGTTCACTTCGTTACCTGTCTGTTGTGGCCGTTGTCAGAATAGTGGCCCTACCGCGGCCTGTCCCGCAGTAAATTTTCTTCCACGAATTTCTGCGGCGCAGAAGCGCGATTTTCGATGCCGATGATACATAAATGGGCGACAGCGCCCATGTGATTGATGTTGTGACGGACGTTCCGGCGAGGTTGTGCCGATTTGATGCCCTGATCGCCCTTCCGCTTTGCGCTCAATCTTGAATCGCATCCATGGTCGGAGCACGGACCCCCGTGTTCAGACTAAACTGGAGAGAGCTATGCCATTATGCAGGAACCTTTTTTTGCAATTTTTGACATATGGATTCACGACGCTGACCGCGGCGACTGGCGTGGTGGCGCAAGCGGAGCTTCCGCGCGGCGAAAGCTTTGTTGATGACTTTGACAGCTTCGACTCTTCCATTTGGGGAGTGTCTGATGGCTGGGTCAACGGTGATTGGCAAAACTGTCAGTGGTCTCGCGATGCTATGAATGTTCAGAATGGCATGCTGCACCTGCAGTTCGCCGCGCAGGCAACAGACAATCGCGACTATGTCTGCGGTGAAATCCAGTCACGGAAGGTCTATGGTTACGGGACATATGAAGCGCGGTATCGTACAGCAAAGGGCTCAGGCCTCAACGCGGCCTTCTTTACCTATATCGGTCCACATCACGGCCAGCCTCATGACGAAATCGATTTCGAGGTGCTTACGCGCGATACATCCATGGTGAGCTTGAACACATATGTGTCGAGTGAGCCTAACAATGGAAAACGGGTTCGGCTTCCGCAAGACTCGGACATGAGCTTCATCACCTATTCCTTCGTCTGGTCGGAAGAGGGCATCACATGGTATGTTGACGGCGAGAAAGTTCATGAAACTGCCGCGGGAACACCTCTGCCGACGCATGAGCAAAAGATCTATGCAAGTTTCTGGGGAAGTGATTCGTTTCCAAACTGGATGGGGCCGTTTGATCCTCCGGCAAAGGCTTTGACGATGGAAGTCGACTGGATCGCGTTCACCGCGGAAGGCGAAGATTGCCAGTTCCCGGAATCAGTCGTTTGCACGTTGGACTGAGCCAAATGGTCTTGGAGTTTCGCCCATGTCGGATGTAGCGGGGATCTCGGCGGTTGGACCGCGCAGGGTTGTTACAGTTTCACCCGACTTCCTCCTTGCATCAGCGGCTTTGGCGGCACTCATTTTTGTTCCGGTTCTGCGAGCCCATGGCGCTTTGTTGTTTTTGGCTGCGGGTACGGCGCTGTGCGCTCGCTACTGGCAGCGAAGCATCGTGTCTTGCTTGAGACATTGGTATCTGCTGCTTTTGCCTTGCTTTTGTCTGCTGAGTTTTGCGTGGTCGCAGTATCCCGCGCAAAGTTTTCGGTATGGGCTGCAGCTTTTGGCGACCGTGATCATTGCCGTGGTGATCGCGATGCGCCTCAGTCCGAAGATGTTCGGCCGTCTCCTGTTCGTTTTCTTCGGCATTGCCATGATTGCCAGTATCCTTTTCGGAGAGGTGCGAGGCGATACAGGGGCGTGGTTGGGGATTTATGGCAGCAAGAATGCGCTCGCCGGTGCCGCAGCAACCTTCATTGTGATTGCGGCGTCCCAAATTCTCGACGGCTCGGCACCCTACGGGTATCGCCTCTTGGCTGTGTTTGGCGGTCTGATCGGATGTGTATTGCTGTTGTTGGCACAATCTGTCAGCGCGATGGCGGTGGTTCCGCCCGCGATCCTGATTCAGCTCGGCCTCCTGCTGTACTATCGTATGTCTTCGGCGGAACGCTTTGTGTCGGTCTCGGGCCTGACACTGCTGGGGCTTCTGTTGGCAATTCTGATCGCTACGAACTTTTCGGCGCTCGAAGCCTTGATGTTGGAAACCACCGGCAAGGACGCAACACTGACGGGGCGAACGGATTTGTGGGATGTCGCGCTTCGTTTTATCCGAGAACGGCCGTTTCTGGGGATGGGGTATCAAGCGTTCTGGGTGCATGGACATGCGCCTGCCGAAGCACTTTGGGCCTATTTCGGGATAGACGGGCGCAGCGGGTTCAACTTTCATAACACCTATCTGTCGAACGCGGTGGAAATCGGCATTCTCGGGGTCGGCTTGCAGATATTCGTCCTGTATGGCGCGGCCATACTGACCTGTGTCTGGGCCGTGACGTCACATCGGGCGGAGGCCGCACTGATGTTTGTCATGGTCGTGATCGTGATTATCATCAGCTTTGTGGAAGTGCCGATCTTCTTTCAGTTCAGCCTGCGCAGCGTGTTGATCATCTGTGCCTTCGTCTACGGCGTTGAAGGGGTGCGCGCGAACGGGCGGTGGCGGTAGGTTTCATGCCTTCCGTAGTCGCATGCCATAATCTCGAAGCATCAAATCGACGGCACCGAGGGCGCGATCCGTGGCGCGCTCGATCTCCGTATCCGAACTGAGCGAGGGTTCCATCCTCGCCAGCTTCTCCAGGCTGCGGGCGGCAAAATGCGTGCAAATGCGATTCACAGGAAAGCCTACTGGCCCGTTGAACAGAGCCTGCGCTCGAGGTCCGCTGCCCGACCGGCCAGTGGACACGGCCCAGGCCTCGCGTCCGTTGGATGGGAACAGGGGCTTTGGATCATAGGGAATGGAAAGCGATTCAACCCAGTCGAACCACTTGAACCGGTGGACATGGTGCATGGTCTTCACGCCGATCCAGGGGGTGCGCACCGCGTCAGACACGATCGCGCCATGCATCGCTTCGGTGATCACCAGATTAGCACCGCGCAGCTGGGAGATGACACGATCCGTGGGCTCGGTCGGGTCGATAAAGTGAATACCCGCCAGCTTGCAGGCTTCGCGCCAGTTGCCGCGTTCAATGCTTTCGTAATGCGGGATGAAAGCCACGCCAATGTTGTCATCGGCGACCGGCAGCGGTGTCGCACGCAAAAGCACGGCCGCATCCGTGATTGCAAGTTGTGGATCGAGTCCGAGCGCCTCTGCCGTGCGGGGACCGCGAACGAAGCGAAAATCCCACATCTTGTCCGACATATCCGGCAGGCGAGTATAGCCGCCAAAGCCCGAGCCAACCACCAGCTTTAGCGCATCGCGGGGGTAGTTATGCTGGATCACCGACCCGATCCCGATAAACAGGGTGGATGTGTCCTCGTCGAAGAAATCCGCAGGCAACAGATGGTGCCACATCGTGGCGTTCAACTCGTCGCCGAAATTGGGTGGGGTGCCCTGGAAATAGGTCAGCTTCACGCGGCGGTCTCCCTTTTGGACGAAATGATGCGCAGGATGTTCTTGATCTGCGGATAGGCCAGCAGGCTCAGAACTGCTGTATAGATCAGCCCCGCTGCGAGCCAGCGCAGGATCAGCGCTTCCAGAGGAAGCATACCGGGCAGAAGGTAGGGCAAGCCGAGCACAGCAACGGTCATCGCGACGGTTGCGGCCGCCGGTGCTATAAACGCGCGAAGATATGCGAACAGTCCAGTACCCAGCAGCTTCGTTGTCATTACGACCGATACCGGCCAGACCAGCAGAGATTTGATGATAATCGCGATCATCATCGTCTGAAGGCCAGCGCGATAGGTCAGAAGAATCACGACGATGGACGACAACTGCTGCAGGCATTGATACCAGAACCACCAATCCGCGCGACCCTGGCTGCGGATAAACGCCCCTTGCACAACGCTGATACCCGCGATGCAGCCGATGATGCAGAACATCTGAACGGCGATGCTCGCCTCCTGCCATTGCGGGTCGAACAGTACAGCCATGACATCGGGGGCCAACAGCGCGAGCAGGGTGAACATCGGCAAGCTGATGCAACCTGCGGCGAAGGATGCGATGCCGAAGGCTTGACGTGTCTTTTCCTGATCGGACTGCAGGGTGGATAGCAGGGCGTGGGTCACGGATGACAGTGCCCCGCCGACAAGCTGCGTCAGCATCATGTAGAAGCGTTGTGCGAAGAAATAGAGTCCCAGTAGAGCCGTGCCACCAAGTGCACCCAGAACGATCTGATCCAGCCGCATCGTGGTCAACATCCGCGTGCCCGATGCAAAAAGACCGTATCCCGTAAGCTCACGCAACGCCCCAAGGTCAAATTCGATCCCAGGACGCCAGCCGGATGCCCAGAACCCTATGACGCAGATGACCAAGCTTGCGCAGACTTGACTGATGGCAAGCGCCCAATACCCGTAGCCTGCCCACAGAAGGGATAATGTCAGAACGACGCTGACCGATGTGGCGATGGTCGTGCGCAACGCCACCATCTTGAACTTCATCGACCGTACGATCATCGCATTGGGTACTGCGGCTGCCAGTTCCAGCGGAATACGCAGCGCGAGGACCGGTAACAGCGCAGCGATGGCCGGTTCACCCATCCAGCGCGATAATGGGCCGGCTGCCAACAGGAAGGGCGTGAACAGGATCGCACCCACACCCATCGTCATCCAGAAAACGCTGTCGGCATAGCTTTGACTGATGCTCTGCCGCTGCACCAGCGCTTCCCCGAATGCGATTGGGGACAAGGCGATGACGGTCATTACGATGCTGCTGGCAAGGCTGAACAAGCCCAGATCGGAGGGCGACAAGTACAGCGCGCTGACAAAGAAAACCAGCGTGGAACTCACAACAGGGATCATCGTATGCAACGACGACCACAGTACGCCGAACACGGCCGAACGTGAACGTCCACTGCGCAAATGAGGATGGTAGAGGCCGGCCTTCGCGGGGTCGGCGGTCTCGGAGGTCTGGCTCAAGGAAGGCTCCAATGAGGATGGGTCGTTCAGTTGTAGGTCGGCAGCACGTCCGGATACCGAATCTCGATTACGTCACCGGGCAGGATTTCAGTGGTGCGTTCGGCCTGAAATGCGCGGTTCTCGCCGCCACGGTTGCGCGTCACGGTGATTTCGGGACCGGTGGCCGCATGCACATCAAGACTTTCCAGTGTCACATTTTCGCCCAATGCTTCTGACATCAGCGCGTATTGCGCGTCCAGTTTGGTTTCTGCCTCGGCGATCTTGGCGTTGACTTCTTGCAGGTCGGTCACGGCTGTTTCCGCGCGCGATGCCTCAAGTTGCAGCCGGTCTTCCTCTACATTGCGCAGGTCTTCTCGGGCGGTCAGGACAGATCGTTCGATGTCGAGCAGCCGGCTTTCCAATTCGCTGACATAGCGTACCCGATCGAACAGGCGCGTTTGCGGGACAAGCCCCCGTTCGACAAGCTGCTCTTCCCGTTTCAGCTCGGCGCGACCCGCTTCCAGTTGTTCGTTATTGGTGTCCAGCTTCTGTTCCAGGACACTGATGGATTCCTTTAGCGCGGCCTCGGATTTGTCGAGAAAGGCGTGCTGTTGAGCATAGCGTTCATTACGGGTCGTCAGGATGTCGATTTCAGCGCCGCGAATCGAATTCAGCTCGTCAGTCGTCTCCGGTGCGTCAAGAGTGGCAGCTTGTTCGATTTCGGCCTTCAGCCTGTCGCGGCGCGCCTCCAGATACATCAGTTCTTTGCGCAGGCCGTTGGCGGCACCTCTGGCCTGCAGGTAGTTGCGTTCTTCTCCGTCCAGGGGCTTCGCGCGTTCCAACCCGCCACCAAGCGCAATGGCTTTTATGACAGTCATGCCAGTCGCAAAGTCGTAGACGCCCGGCCTTTCGACATCGCCCGCAAGATAGATCGGCGCGTAACGTTCGACGCCGACGGCGATCCGCGGCGCCCGACCGACCTCGGAATAGTTTGCCATCAGTTTTTCCAGTTCCGCGGCGATTTGATTTGGCGTCTTGCCGGCGACCTCCACTGACCCCGCTAGCGGGACGGAAATGGTCCCTCCACCGCCGACTGAGTAGCTGCCACTTATGCTTGGCAGGTCTTCAACGGTTCCATCTGCGGCGTTCCACATCGCGCCGCGCAAATTCAGAAGATCATTCACACCGACCGCGATGTCTTGCGCATAAGCTGCCGGCGACAGGACAAATGCAGCGGCACATATCGCTATGATTTTATAGGATCTTCTCATGCAAAGCTCTGGTAGGGTTGATTGTCGGCGTTGTATTCGGGGGCTCAATAGGAGCCGCGTGCACCGAGAACCACGGGCACAGTTTTAAGGACGATCCCCAAGTCGCGTTTCAAGGACCAGCCGTGAACATAAGACACGTCGAGGGATACACGTTCGTCGTACCCTAGGTCGCTGCGGCCGCTGACCTGCCAGAGGCCAGTAATCCCCGGTCGGGCGCTCAGATATGATGCAACCGAGTCGCCATAGAGTTTCAGTTCATCGCGTGTGACCGGGCGTGGACCGACAATGCTCATGCTGCCTGACAGCACATTCAGGATCTGGGGGAGTTCGTCAACGCTATAGGCACGTAGCACATGCCCCAATCGCGTCACGCGAGGATCGTGCTTCAACTTGCGTTCGGTTTTCCAGACATGCTGTTCCTTCGGATTCTGCGCAAGGTATTGATCCAGGACCTCGTCACCATTCACGACCATTGAACGGAACTTGAGGCAACGGAAAGCCTGGCCGTCATGGCCGATGCGCGTGTGGCCGAACAGAACCGGTCCACGTGATGTTGCCTTAATCGCCACGGCAACCATCAGTAGAAGTGGGCTGAGCAGCAGCAGCGCCAGTGATGCAATCGCGATATCCAGCATTCGCTTCGCTGTCCCGCCGATCGCTGCACCTCCATTACGGCGGTTGGCGCGGGGCGGCCCGTGGGATTTGGTGCGGGCAAATGAAGTCCGGCCCACATCATTCAATATCGACATATGCTCGCTCCTGGAGTTTCAGGTGATCTCAGATGTAACCCCAGTATTCGCCGAGTCGTTCGCAATTGCAGCGGAAGATTTTCTGCATCGGCAAAATTTAGCCAATTTTTCTTGAGAATCGGTCGTTTAGATGGATATTCGCGTTATTCAACGCGCAGTTGTCGAAATTGGTTTCACTGTATCCAAAAAGAAAACAGTAAAATAAATGATTAAAAAACAAAATGTTGTACTTAGCGCCGGCGGTTGGGCCGATAATCTGGGGAGTACTGCCTAATCCATAGGCAAAACCCCGCAGCACGTCGACAAAAGGGCGCGGTAGGACAGCGCAGGCAGGCAAACGACTTTCGTCGCTGCGTTTCGCAGTTATGTATTGGGGGGTGTCACTATACGGTGTGGCGCCAACGGTAAGGTGCCTGTCCTGCTGTACAGGACGCCGCCGCCTAAAGAAACGAGCGAAGGACGCGCCTCATGTCAGAAGCAGCCCGATCAAAGAAGGAAACCTCTGCCGTGGATGTTTCGGAAGAGCTATGGGATCGTCAGTTCGATACCGGTAACGACTTTCCTCCGGCTACGCTCAGGTATCGCATTGCCATTTGTACCACCCCACGTTGCGGAAGCCATTTTCTGGGGCATCAGATGCGGGCCACCGGAGCTTTCGGTTACCCGCTGGAATATCTTAACCCGGGCAACTGGACTGTGTGGGAGAGCCGTGCACAGCAGGTGCAAGCGACGGATACGCTTGCCTATATCAAATCAGTCCGCACCGGACCGAACGGTGTGTTCGCGACCAAGCTGCACTACGAGCATCTTGAACGGTTTCTGCAGCACGAGCCCGATCCGTTGTCTTATCATTTTATCCACTTGCGCAGACGCGACCTTACCCGGCAAGCGATTTCATTCGCCCGGGCGCAGCAGACGGGCGCATGGATATCGGACATGCCTGAACGTGCCGAGGGTTATTACGACTATGATCTGATTACGGAAAAGCTGAACAGGATTGCCGAGGACAATGCGCGCTGGACCGCCTTCTATTCCGGCTTGCGAATGCCCGTTTTGGAACTGTGGTATGAAGATGTCGTTTCCGATCCTCGCGCGGCCATGAATGCTATAGCTGCACATGTGGGTGTTGCCATGCCTGAACATGAAACGACCGAAATGGTCTTTCAACCCAAGGTGCAGCGATCGGCTGGCGGAGAGACCGATGACTGGCGGCAGCGTTTTGAGGCTGACTGCCAAGCGGCGCTGCGGCGTCGTGCAGCACTGCCGGGATACCGACCAATTCCCAGGAAACAGATCGTCAAAGCCCGATTGCGTCATGCAGCAAAGAGGCTGCAACGTCGTGTCTCACGACTTGTAGAGGTCTAGCAACTACGCGACTTTGGATTTGAATGGCAGCACTGGGTTGAGTGCTGTGGTCAGATCTTCGGCGTGCAACTCAAATCGCCGCGCGTCTTTTGCAAGGAGCGCGGCTGCCATCGCCTGCGTTTGTTCCGGTTCAAGACCATGCAGAAGCTGCACCAGTGCATCGGAGGTCGCCTCCGGTATGGTCAGCCCCATCTCGCCGTCAACGACATGCTTTCCTGTCTGGGTGTCGGCGACCGCAACCGATGGACAACCAAACCAGCTCGCCTCGTATATTCTGTTGGGCAAGAGCCAATCGGAGTTTGCGCCGCGCTGCCAAAGATCCTGCGCCCATACCAGATCGCAGGACGAATATATTTGCGCCAGATCACCGGGATAACTGTATGGTCCGAACACTTCGACATTGGGAAGGTCACCGATTGTCTTGTCGAACTCGGGCAAGGCATGCCGGTGGATATTGCCGTGGATCTTGATCTGAAGATCTGTGCCCATGCGTTTCGCGGTTTCTGCCAGGATTTTCAGGCTGGGCGCACAGCGGATCGAACCAACCCACCCCAGCACAAGGGGCCCGTCTCCCACAACACGCGAAGGGTGCATGGGGCGAGCGGGTTTCTGCCCGTCAAACCACAGCTTGTTTTCCACTATGGAAACAGGGCCCGTGTAGCCTTGCGTCGGTCGGAAGTAGTTCTCGACGAAGCCTGGCGAAGATACGACCAACAGTTGAGTTCGCGCCAGAAGCTTGCGTTCCAGATACCGCATGGCACGGCCGATCTGGTCTGTCCTGGTAAAAAGTCCATGGATATCGAGGCACTCGTAAACGAGCGGTGTATCGCCAACACCGAACCGCCGTCGCGCCAGGTGCGCCAGGAACAGAAGGTCGAAGTTTCGCGCTATGATCAGGTCTGCTGCCGCGATTTGTTCTCGTGCGCCTGCCATTCTAGGGATTGCCCGAAGCAGGGCCGCGATGCGTTTCCCGTAACTCTCGTTAGGTGCGTATCCGAGGTCGGTGTTGTTCCATTCAGGTTGAAAATCCGCGTTCATGTTGCCGCGTCGAAAGGTAAGGCTGCTGACGTCGTGACCCAGCTTGCGCAGGCTGCGAATGCGACGAACCTGTGAGGCTTCGGTCAGGTCGAAACCGAAAACGACGATCTTTGCCATGGATGCTCCGCGCTGAACTGGGTTGCCCTTGGACCCTGTATTTGACCCAACGCGCAGGGACGCAAACCTTCCTTCAGTTCTGGTGCTGGTTAAGCAGAAACTGGCCGGACAGGACGCGCGATGCCGTCAAAATGATGGGGGGTGCCTATTCTGTTTGCGGATGTGAAGCCGGGTCAATATCCAGTGACGTCCGAGAGCAGACGTGCTGGGATGCTGTTGTTCTTGATCAAGTGGTCAGAACTCGGTCGATTGCTGAACCGAAATCGAGAGGTTCAGAATTCTGAACCTCTCGTTGATGTTGGTACTCAAATCACCTTAAACAATACCTGATTGATACATAACTCATACAGTCCGGGCGGAATGTCGCCTACGCGACACCATGGGCGATTTTTTGCCGATCAGTCCGCGCCATTTGGCGCTTGGCCCGCAGAGGAATCTGGCTGTGAGCGGTCAGAGGACGTGTGATGACCGGATCGTGACACAAGCGCAGCGAGGACGGAACCCGTTCGACCCAGCGGCTCTGTTCTGCGGTTCCGGGCGGCCAAATCGGGTGCCTGCCATGTTCTTCGCGCCTGCCGGCACACCTTGACGTAGCGTCGTGAATAGAGTGAAGTTTTCCTTGCATGATGTGTCGCTTAAGACTTTGCTAACCCTGAGGGAAGGGTGCCATGACCACGACAATCGAAGATGTTGCCGACATCGATTCGGTATCCGCGCAAACCACTCGGGACGAATTGAAAGCCCTGATCGAAGCGGAATCTGCGGGACGGGACATTGGCGGCCTCGTTTTGCTATCTCCTAACCAGTCTGGTCAGATCGTACTGCCCGCGGATATCGATTATTCGCGACCCGTACTGGTCGATGGTCATATCGCCCTGATCCAGCCTGATTATTCCGTTTATGTCCTTCTTGGTGCGGCCGAACGCAACATTCAGCTAAGACTCGAAGACACGCAGGTGACCGTTCCTTCGCCGCGCGCAACCGACTATGCGACGCCCGAAAGCGAATGGAACGAGATAGGCGATGTCGAGGCTGTCGAGGTTCCCAACTCGATCGCTGGCCCGGATGCATCGATGTCCAGCGGGGCGGAGCAGCAGGTTTTCGTCAATGATCCCCTCGTGGGCATTCCGTGGCACCCGCTGTTGCCGCCGACCGAATATGTGTTTCCGTGGCGCGACGAGTGGGAACTCCATGGCAGCCGCGCAGGTCCGGCAAACATCCACATAGACCCGCTTTATCCGGACGGTGAGGCCCTGGTCATTCTTGACGAAACCGATGCGGAAGTAAGTTTCCGTCTGGCGGATTATTACACTGTTACGGCAGAGGCGGGGGCCGTTGCAGAAGAGTTTGCGACATTCACTGTCGAACTCAATGGCTTGCCCGAGGGCGCTTCGGCAAGCGCAGGAGAACTGACGCCGCAGCCCGATGGGACGCTGACCTTTACCTTTTCCGGATCTTATTCCGAATTCGAGGCGCTGGTCATAACCTTTCCGACCGACTTCTCAACGCAAAGCCGGATCGACGCACCTACAGGTATCCTTGACGGCACCATCACCGCCACCAGCATCCTCGGTGACAATGTCACTGTCCCGCTGACAGTCGAAGTGCGTCAGGAAGACGACATCACGCTTGAAGGTCCGGGCGCGCTGGCGCTGGCAGAAACCGACGCGCCGGTTGATTTCCGCCCCTCTGACGCGCTCCAGCCCGCTGCCACCGATATCGACGGGTCCGAACACATCACGGGCGTTACATTCTCGATGTCTGACCTGCCGCCCGGAACGCAGGTGTCGTATGATGGAGGCACCACCTATGTCGATGTGAATGGCAGCATCAATTTTTCCGGATCGCTGGCAGAATATGAAGACATCGTTGTCCGCTTGCCCACCGACTTCTCGACCCAGAACCCGCCCAGCACGCTGACAGGTTCCGTTTCTGCCACGACAAACGAAGATGGCGTCATATCCGGCGATTTCGATGTTGCACTGGCCTATGAGCTGGACGTCGACCTGTCTGCACCGGCGGTTCTGGAAAGCGCGGAAGACAGCTTCGACGGTGACGGGTCCGGTGTGCGTCTCGACCTTGGTATCGAAGTGCAGGCCACCGATGATGACGGATCCGAAGACAGCACTTATGTCGAGATCACGTATCAGGACGCGCCTCCGGGCATGGCCTTCAATGGCGGCACCTATGATCCGGATACGGGTGTCTGGACAGGGTCCATGGAAGAGGCTCGGGCCTTGGAGATGACTCTGCCGGGCGACTATTCCGGCACCATTACATCAACCATCCGGGCAATCAGCCCCGAAGGTGAAACCGAGACCACCCAGACCATCGAAGTCGCGCCCACAGGCGATATCGACTTCGACGTGAATGACGTGACGCGCACGGAAACCGATGCGCCGATCATCGTCAACCCGTCTGCCGTCTGGAATGTGGCGATCAGCGATTTCGACCCCGGCGAGCCGCATGAGGTGCTCGAGAACGTCACGCTGACGCTTGAAGGTGTACCGTCGGCAGTGGTCGATTCGCCGGGCATCATGTGGTTGGGCGTGCCGGATTCCACGATCACCTATGATGCTGCATCCGGGACGCTGGTGTTCTCCGGCACCGGTGCGCAGTATAACGCCCTGCGGTTGGTGTTCCCGAAAGACTTCTCGACCGAAAACCGCAGCGACGGTTTCGCCAATGGCCCGATCACCGGCGCGATCAGCGCTACGTCGAACGAAGATGAAACCGGTGGCCAGGACATCCCGTTTTCCCTGACCATCAATTCCGAGGGCGATGTCGCGATTGACGACAGCATGCCCTACGACAATCTGGTCGAGGATCAGCAACAAGACGGAAGCGCCTATCCCATCCTGCCCTCGGATCTGCTGGCACCCCGGGAAACCGATATCGACGGGTCGGAACCCCTGTCTGAACTGATCCTGGTCGTCGAAGGTCTGCCCGCGACGGATGAAAACGGCGACCCGCTCGCAGACCCCATTGACGGAAGCTACCTGTCGCTTGCTGTGGACCCGAACGCCGAGGTCGTCTTTGAAGTTGCCGCCGACGGCTCCGTGACGATGACCATCACGCTCAATGCCGACGCAATCGGCGGGGACGTGATCGAGGCCTATAACGCGATCAGCTTCGCCGTGCCGCCGGATTTCTCGACGGCCAACCGGTCTGACCTGACGAATGGTGACAAATCGCTGCCACTCAACTTTACTCTCACGGCGCGCGGCGCGGAAGAGCCCGACAGCACCATCGATCCCTTCGCCAGCTCCACCGATGGTCTCGAACAGAAGTCGCGTGAACTGGTCATCGAGTTTGAAGAGGACATCGACCTGGCCGCGCCCGAACAGATCGAGGTTCCTGAGGATGGCGGTCCGCTAAGTCAGGACGGGACGACCATCAGGCTGGGTCAATTCGCCGTGACGGCGGACGACATCGCGGCCGGGAACACCGGCATAGAAATCGTAATCGGCGATATTGACGGTTCGGAAACCGATGTTCCGGGCAGCGATTTTTCCGCCGTCGTGACAATTGCCTTTTCGCGTGCCTTGCCGGATGGAACCACCTTCAGCAGCAACGGAGCAGACGTCACCGACAGTTATGATCCGGCGACCCTCACCTGGACGGGGACTGTCGACGAGGCGAACTGGCTGGTGATGGATTTTGCCCCGGATGTGAACGGCACGGTTGAAAGCACCATCACCGTCACGACCCTGGAAGGTCAGGAGGTTACCAATCAAACCCTCCGGATCGAACCGACACCGGATGCCATGGTTGTTGGTGATGTGGTGACGACCGAAACCGACGCGCCGCTGGAGATCCTGTTCTCCGATTATCTGCAGTTTACCGATCCGGATTCCAACGAAACGGTAGAAAGCGCCACGGTTACCATTCCGGGCCTTCCGGCGGGTACCACAACGAACGTCGGACCGGATGCGATCAGCGGCCCAGATGGCGATGGCCTTTACACCTTCACGTACAATTATCCGGGTGATGCCATCGCGCCGGGGGATGTCACCTTGACCTTCCCGCAGGATTTTTCCACGGACAGCACGGTCAATCCTCCACCCGGCGAATTCACCGCCGACGTCCACCTGGTCATCAACCCGAATACGGGCGAGCCCAATGTCGAGGCGGACAGCACTTTCACCATCACGATCCACGACGAAGGCGACCCGCTGGTCGAAGACGGCACGATAGCGCTTGCCGAAACCGACGCGCCGGTGACGTTCAAGCCCAGTGATACCGGCTCCGGCGGCGTGTTGCCCGAAGCGACGGATATCGACGGCTCGGAATCCATCGTCTCCATCGACCTGACCTTCAACGATTTTCCGGATGGCACGCGCTATGCGATCACGACGGGCACGCCCGTGGAAGGCGATTTCGCGGCTCTGCCTGCCGGCGGGCTGACCGGCATTTCGCTCGCAGATTACCAGGACCTCACCATCGAGCTGCCTACGGACTATTCCACTGAAAGCCCGGCCGCCGATCCGCTGCCTTCCATCACCATCACCGCGACCACGGATGAAGGCGACGAGACCACCAACACCGATACAGGTACGTTGACTATATCGCTGACCGCCGAAGGCGATCTGCCGGAGATTGACGATTTCACCCGTGAACTGGCCGAGAATGACCCGCCGGATGTAGATGACAGCGACGACACCACGACGGCGCCGATCCAGTTCAAAATCGCGGAATCGCTTGAAGCACCCGAACCGAGCGACGCAGACGGATCGGAATCCATAGAAATCGTGCGTATCGACGTATCGGGTCTGCCGGATGGCGCTATGCTGTCGCTCGACAATGCAGTCACCTTCGAGCCGATCACCAACGGCACCCGTGACTTTACCCTGGAAGAATACAACCAGATGGTCATCCGGCTGCCGGATGATTTCTCGACCGGGGATACGGATATCACGGGTACGGTGACCTTCATTACCGACGAAGATCAGGATTGGGACACCGATACGCCCGAAGACGGCCAGACCACATCGAACTTCGCCATCACGGTCACGCCCGAAGCCGACATCGCGATAACGACCGAAGACATCACGCAGGTCGAGGACTATGTGACCGATCCGCCCGATGGCGACGGCCAGACGATACCGCTCAATATCGACGTTGCTGTTGTCGATATCGATGGGTCAGAAACGCTGCAGACCGTCACGCTGACCTTTGACGGGTTGCCGACGAATGGCGACACGATCCTGTCGGATGGGACCAACACCTACACGCTTGATCCCGCCAACAACACCATCGAATTCACCGGAACGGCCGCGGACATTGCCCTTCTGAACCAACTGGCCATCGAAACACTGCCGACCCATTTCTCCGGTCGCATTGTTGTCACTGTCGATGCGGTCTCGGACGAAGGCGATCCGGCTTCAGCCAGCTTCAACGTCGATATCACGCCCGATGCGGAACCCGTGATCGAGCTGTCCGTGGCCGACAACCCCGCCGTGACCGAGATCGACAATGGCGACGCAGATGTCGATAATTTCATCGTCAAGGAAGACAACAGCTTCGTGCTGACCTTCGACGCCTCTACCCCGGATCAGGACGGCTCGGAATCCCTCACCCAGATCGTCATCGAAAACATCCCTGAAGGCTGGGCAGGGGCCGATGGTGATGTGTCGGGCCTGCTCACAAGCACGACGGACATAGCTTCGGCCACGCTGTCCGGCACGACGATCACGATAATTCTGGCCGCCGGTGTGACCAGCGTCAGCGCGGGCATCACCCTGACCCCGCTGGAAAACGACGACCGCGACGTTGCCACGCTCCTCGACGGCGGTGAAATCACCGCGACCGTCACATCTGTTGACGACGCCGACAGCATCCCGGACACCGATACCGACACGGCCAGTGACATCGTCGATATGGACGTGGACGCGGTGATCGATCCGGCGTCGGGCACCGCCGACGCGGTCAACAGCACTGAAAATATCGAGGGGCGCCGCAACGTTTCGCTGAATTTCACCGATATCGCGCTGAGCGACAATGACGGCTCTGAAGTCATCACGACAATGGGTTTAACCATCGGTGTCGATACGGCCTCGGATGATTTCGATCCGGCCAATACCGATGACATGGCACTGATTGTCCCGTCCGGGAACGAAGGTTTCATTACCATTGACGGGCCAAGTGATAACGGCAACGAAACGGTTACATACCAGATTACCCGACCTGATGGGGTTTCCGACGCTGATTTCACCACTGCACTGGAAAGCCTGCAACTGTCCTTCCCGCAGCATTTCAGTGGCGTCGCCGACATTTCGGGCACGCTGGACTGGACCGAGACGACAACTCCGGACATCTATCCCGGCGATGTTGAAAACGACGACACCGACAACTCGTCGAATGGCAGCTTCACCACCACCGTCACAGTGGCTGCCGTGGCCGAAGCACAGCTGGAGTCCAACGTCTTCGTCTTGAACGATAACGAAGTGGCATCGGATAGCCCGACAAGCGTCGATGCGTCGGTCAAGGACAATACTGTCTCGATCAGCGATATCCTGACCCTTCTGGAAAGCACTGATGACGGGTCGAGTGACGCAGGGCAGGTGCAACTGTTCGTCGGCATCTCCGCCTCAACGCCGGACGATGACGGTTCGGAGCAGCTTGGCACGGTTGTCATCAGCAACATCCCGACCGCGTGGATTGCAGCGCATGTCGATCCGGGCACTGGTGATGTCAGTCGCGACGCGTTCTTCGCCCGCGACGGGTTGACTGCGATCAGTGATGAACAGTGGAACAAGGTGGACATCGCGAATTACGATAGCGGCACCGGTGTTCTGACATTGACATTTGTCGGTGACGAGACGTCGTTCGACGGCGCCCTCCAGCTGACCCCGTCGCTTTACGAAGACTATGACGTCAACCGCAGCGAGGATTATCCCGAGAACACCGGGTTCACCGCCGACGGCGATTTCTGGGACGCCGATCTGACCGTCGAAGTCACCACGGTCGATAACACGACGAACACCGCCGGATCGGAACTGACGGACGATGGCACCGCCAGCGCGGAATTCGACGTCGATGTGGACCCTGTCAACAACTTCGCGGATATCGCACCGCCCGAAAATGGCGTCGAAGGTGAAATCGACGCCGCCGAAGGCACATGGCAGTTTTCACTTGATCCGATCAAGAACGACACGGATGAATCCGAGCAGGTTACGGCCGTAGTGCTGCGGAATGTGCCGAACTTCATGACCGTATATGTGCGCTCTGACGTCAATGATCCCGACAGTCCCATGGTCCCGGCACTGATTTCGACAATCGGGCGGGTACCAGACCCCGAGACCGGCCTGATTTACAACGTCTGGAGTCTTGAGAGCAATCAGTGGGAGGATATCGAACTACGCAACATACCGGAGCATTTCTCGGGTAATGCCGTTGGCAGCGTCGATATTGTTACCACCGAAACCGATGGTGGCGGCACACGCGTGACATCGCTCAATGTCGACCTGTATATCGAGCCGACAACAGACGGCGGCGATCCGTCAGAGAACGCCGAAACCTTTGAAGACACGGCCGTCAAGGTTCTGATCGATGGCAATCTGATCGATAACAGTAACAATTCGCCCGGCTCGCCAGAAGCCATCCAGTACCCGATCACCCTGACGATCCTCAACGGCGATGAATTCGCGGATCAGGGCCCGATTTTCTACGATGGTGATCCCGGCAATGGCGGGACCAAAATTGTCCCGGAGGCTGACGGTTCCTACATCCTGACGGAGGAACAAGTTCAGAATCTGTGGATCTTGCCGCGGCAGGACAGCAACGAGACGCTGACGCTCGACGTCGAAGTCACCTACTACGAGACAACCGACCCCCCTGTACCGCCTGATAACGAACCAATCTATTCGGAACTGGTCACCAACACTGGCACGATCACCATCGATGTCACAGGTATCGCCGACCCGGCCGATCTGGGCGCGCAGGAAGACGATCCGACCGTTGCGGGCAGTTCCATCGACGAAGGCGACGTGAATGCCGATTTCACTGGCGGGACGGGCTACGACTTCACAAAGCTTTACGGTTATGCCGGGTACTATGGTGGCGCGGGCTTTGCGCTCGACCAACGTCTGAGCGACGCGACTCTACAAACCGCATTGCCGGACACACGTGACGATTCGATCTTCGACACCGCCGATCCCCTGACCGGCGTCATGACCGAGATCCAGGACGCAGACGGCTTCGACGGCTCGGAAACGCTCTACTTCATCATCGACGGTGTACCCGAAGGCGCTTTCCTGATCGGGGCGCAACAGATCGACGACGCCGGTTCGACCTATCTGGTTACAGAATCGCAGCTTGGCTCGATTACCTTCCTTGCTCCCGACGTGTCCGAAGTCACGTTCTATGACCTGATGCTCTACGGTATCGTCTATGAAAACGACCAGGAGATCATCGAGCTGACCGGTGACAACATCACCGAAAACCTAGACGCAATCGATACGCAGCCCGGCGGGTCTGTGACGGAACAACCCTTTACCGTGGTCGTGCTGCCCGATCCGGAGGGCGACGATCTCGACTGTTCTCCAATCGATGCGCCTGACCTGACCTTTGTCGGACCGGACTCGACGCTGGAGGACGAAGGCATCGTCCTCAAGCCGACGCTGACGCCGGGGGGAGATTACGAAACGCTCAACGACCTGTTCAACCTGCCGCCTGACGCGGAGGGCGATCCGCGTTCAGGCAGCGTGACTGTCTCGATCTCCCTGCCGTCCGGCGCAACCATTTCCAGCGACCCGCCGGGCGCGGTCTATCTTGACCCGACGACCGGGCAATGGGTGATCGACATCGCGAAACTGGGTGTCGACCCGTCCGACCCGACGACAACGCTGGGTACCATCACCATCACCCCGCCGCCGCATCAGTCCAGCCCCGCCAACCCGTTTAATCCCGCCGACACCATCGGCCCCAACGATACCTATGACAGCCTGAACGACATCCAGTTCTCGATGACGGTCAACAATGTCGGCTGCGGAACCATCACGACGACCCCTTCGTCTTTCGATATCAACATCATTCCCGTCGCCGACGGTCCGGTGATCACTTTCAGCGGGGACAATACCGTCAAGGAAGACACGGAATACGATCTGGGTCTGGCCCTCGACAACAGCGTCATGGATGTCGCCGGCGGCATGGATGGTGGCGAGATCCTGATCGGTGATGTCACGATCACGATTTCCAGCGAGGCGGGGGGCGGCACGCTGTTCCTCGCCGATGGCACCGAGGTCATAGCCGACAGCACCGACGCGACCTCCAGCACCTTTACCGTTTCACCTGACGACCTTGCGGGGCTGAAACTGCTGCCCCCGGAAAATTTCGGCGGCGATTACATGACCATCGAGGTCACTGCCACGACCGAAGATATCAATGGCGACACCGCGTCGAACACCGCGTCGAAACAGATCTATGTCGATGCGGTTGCGGATATACCAACGGTCGTCATCGACGATTCACAGGGCGATCCGGATACCGGCCTTCCCTATATTGAGGTGAGTAACGGAACACCCCTGCTCCAAATCATCGAAGATATCCCGTTCAACACCTTTCCGGCGGTCCAGATCTTCAGCCCCGATCAGGATGGTTCGGAAGCCGTTTCGATCACGATCAACATGCAGGACAACTACGATCAGGGTTTGCGGCTGGTGGGGCCATCGGGCAGCGGGTTTGTCGACAACGGCGACGGAACCTATACGATTTCCGAGAGCGCCTTCGAGGATGTCAGCATCTATCTGCTGCCTGAACACGCTCGAACACCGGATGAAATCAACACGGGCATCCCCGATCAGTTCGAACTGACGCTCAGTATCCAGTCCTTGGAAACCGATTTCATTAACGGGTTGGAAGACCAATCAGACAACACGGCTGATTTTGAACAAGATTTTGTTATCCGTGTACGCCCTGACGCCGACGTGCCAACACTGACCGCCTTCGAGGCTACGCCTGATACCGGCGTCGAAGACGATCCGGACGGTGTAATCCTGACCCTGTCCGGCACCACGCCCGACCCGCATGAAGAAATGCGTTTCGAGATTACCCTGCCGGCAGAGGGCGGTACAATCTATCTCGACGGTGTGGCACTCACACCCGACGGCGATGGTGTCGTGACCATACCCTCCAGCGGCACAGGCGGTCCGGGCGTTTTCTTTACTCCCATTGGAACCGTTACTTATGTGCCGCCCGAAGATTTCGGGGGCGACGTGTCCTTGTCGGCCGTCGCTGTGTCCATCGACTCCACCGCGCCCGAATCTCTCTATCTCGATGAAGAGCCTTCCGAACCCGTCCAGCTTGATCTGACCATCACCCCGACCGCCGACCTTGAATTCAGTGTCGACAATGATGCGGTCGCGTTGACGGAAACGGATGACGCGCTGGTTTACACGCCGAGCAACGATATCACGGTCGATGTGACGGATACGGACGGGTCAGAGGTGGCTGAGGTCACCTATACCCTGACCGGTGTGCCCGACGGGACCACCTGGACTTCGGACGCGGGCTCCGGCACTGCGACGGGTGGCACACTGACCTATACCGGCACGGGGGACGATTTCGAGACTCTCACCATCACCTTCCCCGCCGATTTCGCCACCAACGACACGCCGATCAGCGGCACCGTGGATGTGACCACGAATGAAGGCGGCACAGGAAGCGGCAGCTTCACCATCGACATTGAAGGTGAGTTGGACGTTGAGGTCACGCTCGCGCAAGATCCGATCGTCGTCACGAATGCCCCCGGCCGCGAGGTGGTCGAGTTCGGCATAGATGCCGCCATCGTTCCGACGGACACCAATGAATGGGAAACGCTGGAAGAAGTCGTGATCGATTTCAGCCAGGCTTTGCCGGCGGGTACGACCGCACCGGAAGGCGGCACGTTGAATGACGAACGCACGCAACTAACACTACAGCGCAACGGTATGGACCCGGTGGCCTTCGCCGCGATGGTCGCTGCGTTGTCCGTATCTATCCCTCTCGACCTGGCCGAGGACTTCACGGCTACGATTACCGTCACGACGAACCATGGCGAAGCGACGCCCGTCCCTGTCGAGGTACAGTTCGTGGACCCGGTCGAAGGGTTTTCAACTTTCGCAATGGCCAGCCCGGCGGCCGCGTCGACCTTGCCCGAAGGTGAACCGGCGACGATGTCCTTCACTGTCGATGAACAACCCGAGCCGGAAGATCCTGCCCCAGCCGATGACGAGGTGCAGGTGCTTGATGTGCAGCAAGACGACGCATCGCAGACTCCTCGCACCGAGATCACCCGCGATGCCGATGATCCCACCATCGCAAGAGGCACCGAAGGCGATGATGTGGTGATCGTGGACAACTCGGACAGCTTCGATGGTATCGAGATGTTCGAGCTGCTTGGCGGTGATGATCTGATCGACCTCAGCGTGGCTGATCGTGGCTTTGCCGTCGATGGCGGTGCGGGCAATGACACGATCATCGGCAGCGCCTATGCCGATACGCTGACCGGCGGGGAAGGGGCCGATACCTTCGTCGTGGCCGGTCTGACAATGACCGATGTCATTACCGATTATGAAGGTCCGGACAGCGAAGGTGGCGGCGACAAGATTGATCTGTCCGCGCTCGTCCAGCTTGCGGAGGACGGGGACTTGTCCGACCATGTCGGCTATGACAATGGCAGCGGGTCACTGAATGTGGACGGGGATGAAGTTGCGCAAGTGGCATCTGTCGATGGCGGATTTGCAGATCAGGTGCAGGTCATATTCGAAGACGCTAGCGGCCAGCAGGCCAGCGCGATCGTATGACAAGAGTGCAGCACCGGTGTACGTACAGTGTACGGTCGGTGTACACATGTCACCGCTCGCGTAACGCTTCCATTCGCGCCTTGCGGAAAGGTTTGAGAAGGTAGTCCAGCACTGTATGCTCGCCAGTCATGATATCGACCTGCGCGACCATACCGGGCTTGATTTCAAAGGTTTTTCCGGCACGGCTCAACTCGTTGCTGGATGTCTCAACCACGATAGGAAAGTAAATCTCTTCCGTCGCCTCATCCTGTTCCGCATCCGCGCCGACCCGAACCACCGTCCCGTCCAACGCTCCATAGATCGTGAAGTCAAACGAGGTCAATTTGACCTTCGCGGGCAGGTCCGCGCGCACGAACGCGATATCTTCCGGGCGGACCCGCGCATCGACCTGAAGTCGTTCATCATCAGGCACGATACGCAGCACTTCTTCGCCCGGTGCAATGACGGAACCTATTGTATTGACGTTTAAAAGGGACACTACGCCATCGACGGGTGCGCGCAAGTCGGCGCGGTCCACAACGTCTCGTGCCCGCTTGATCGACTCCTCGACAACCGCCAGTTCGTTAAGCGCAGCAGAACGTTCTGTGCTGATCTCGGTCTGCCGCGTAAGATCCAGTTCGACCAGCCGCGCCTGTGCTTCGTCCAGTGCGGTGCGCGCGCGCTCCAACTGGCTGGCAAAGCTGTCACGTTCACGCCGGGCGGCACTTCGTTCCCGCTCCAGCGGCAATAACTGTGCACGAGACACCACGCCACTTGAAGAGCGCAACTCTATCTCTTCATCCAGCAGGGCAAGGCTTTGGTCGATCTGCGGAAGGGTAGCCTCTAGTTCCGTAATCTCTTGTTCGCGCTGCCGAATTTGAGATTCAAGAACCGCCCGTTGACCACGATAAGACGCCCGCCTTGTCTCGAACAGCGCGGATTCTCTTTGCGCTTGCGGTGAGCTCGGATCAATCTCGCTCGCGGAAAAATCCAGCGCATCCGCATTGTTGGCCTCAGCGTTCAGGCGGATGGCTTGTGCGGTCAGCGCAGCGCGCTTTGCGTTCAGTTCCCCGAGGCTCGCCGACGATCCGGTGTCATCGATCACGACAAGAGACTGCCCCGCCGTCACGAACGCGCCCTCCTGAACGTTGATCGCGCGCACAATGCCGCCTTCCAGGCTTTCGACGCTCCGCGCGCGCCCCGTGGGGACAACACGCCCTTCGGCTCTGGCGACCTCCTCGATCCGCGCCCACGACGCCCATGCGATCCCCGATGCGATCATAGCCAGCAGAACCAACAGAAAAAGCGTCATCAAGGGCGATGCGCGTCCCAATTCGGAAGCGCGCCGTCCTTGAGAAAAATCGCGAAGATCCCAATTGTTGGTGTTCACTCGGCCGATCCCCGATTTCCCGCCAAACTGGCCAAGACGTTGGCCTTGGGTCCATCCTGCACCACCTTGCCGCCATCCAGCAATATCACGCGATCACACAGCGCAAGCAGCCCCATGCGGTGGGTCGAGATAATCAGCGTCATCGGCCTTTCCATCATCGCGCGTGTGACGCTTTGGATGAACAGCTTTTCACTTTGCTGGTCCATTGCGCTGGTAGGCTCATCAAGGATCAGGACTCTCGGTCGCGTAAGCAATGCGCGGGCAAGGGCAATCAGCTGCCTTTGGCCGCCCGACAGGTTCCTGCCGCGTTCACTGATTTGCATGGCAAAGCCGTCGGGATGCTTGGCAGCAATCCGATCCACGCCTGAAATACGGGCGGCATGCAGCACGTCTTCACCGGTCGCGTGCGGTGCGCCAAACGCGATGTTCTCAGCAAGTGTACCTGAGAAGAGGACCGGATCTTGCGTTACCAGTTGTACATCGCGCCGCATCCGCGCGGCCCCCAGTTGCGCGATGTTCAATCCGTCGAGCAGCACTAGCCCGTCGGTTGGTGCAAACAGCCCGGCGAGTATTCGGGCTAAACTGGTCTTTCCCGCACCGATGGGACCAATAAGGGCGACGCGTTCATTGCCTGCGATGTTCAGTGAAATATCCTGCAACGATGCCACCTGCGACTGCGGATATTGCAAACTGACACGCTGAAGGGTGTAGCCGCCTTGGTCAATTTCGGCATTGATCTGCCCGGTGTCACCACTGTCCGATGGCAGCGACATGATCTGGTTCAGGCTTTTCAGCGTCGAGAAGGCGAAACTGGCCCGAACGAACAGGCTCGCGAGCATTGCAGTGGGGGCCAGCGCACGCCCGGACAGGATCATGGCAGCGATGACCGCGCCCATGGTTAACTGTCCTTCCAGCGCCAGATAGACGCCGATGATGACGATCCCGATTGACGATAATTGCTGAGCCAGCCCCGTGACGGTGGTCGCGAACAAGGCAAGGCGACGACTTTTTTCATTCGACTTGGCACTTTCTGCGACCTGATGTTCCCAGCGCGATTGCATGCGCCCTTGGCCCGCTATCGCTTTCAACGCTTCCAATTCGCTGATCGCCTCAACCGCCACGGCGTTCTTCTGCCCTTGGGTTTGCCGCGATTGATTGGATGCCGTGCGCAGTGGCCACAGGATTACAACGCCCATAACCAGGACCAGCCCCAGTGCAATCGCCGGCGGAAGGGCGAGCGGCCCACCGATATAGGCAATGACCGCGATGAACAGCACCGTGAAGCACAGATCGGTCAGTGTGGCGACAGTTTGCGAGGAAAAGAAATCCCGCACCTGTTCGTAGTCTTTCAGGGTGTTCATCAACGTGCCGGATGCCATTGTGCGGCTTTCCAATTTCAGATCGGCCACATGGCGGAAAATCTCGGCCGATACTGCCTGATCAACCTGACGTCCGGCCCGATCCACCACCGCGGAACGCAACCACTTCAACAACGCGTCAAAAACCAGTGCGATCGTGACGCCCGTCACCAAGGACCAAAGGGTCGTGATTGCGGCATTAGGAAAGACGCGGTCATAGACGTTCATCGTGAAGATGGGTACCACCAGTGCAAGCAGGTTAATCAGCGCCGAGGCGACGACAACCTGCGCATAGTCCGGCCAGAATTTTGTCGCGACCCCCCAGTACCAATGGCGCTTGGAGGAAGCCGGATCGGCCGTCGTGGTCTTAGTGATCGACTCGACGCGCAGCAGGAGCGCGTGACCCGCATAGGCCTCCGTCAGTTCGTTTGTGGGGATGTCTAGCGGATCGGTGGACCGTGTCGGCCAGATTACCTGTGCCTTGCCAGCCGACACCCCCGTCAACACGCAAGCGTCCCGACCGTTCAGGAACAGGACGCATGGGAAAACAGCATCTGGCAAATCGGACAGCTTACGGCGTGTCAGGCGTGCGCGAAATCCATGCCGTTGAGCTGCCGTGCAGGCGAGGGCAGGGGTCAGGCGACCATCAACCGGCAGGGCCTGACCCGCTAGCAGCGTATCTACCCCAATTTCTCGTCCGGCCAACCGCATCGCTTCCACCAGGGCCGCAGCGAGCGGATCAGGAACCCCGGTCGCGAAGTCCCATTTTTGCTTGGTCCGCGCGACCGTGGCAGGCGCGACGCGGGCCTTGTCTCCTTCCTGTGCCGGTTTACGGCCTTCCGACGCTATGATCTTTCTTTCATGGTGCTTTCGGATCAAATGTGCACGGCCTAGTTGTCGACGGATTTACGCCAGTCGCGGTAAGAAGAGGCATCGAAATGTGTATTGGCGTTCGTCGTTCCGACCGCTGGCGCACCAGAGCGCTCGCCCGCATAGGGATTTGCATCCTCCGGAGGCTGTATCCCCAGTGTCGGTAGCAGTGTGCCGGTCGCTGCGAGCAGGCGATACTTCACATAGCGTTCGAACGAGCGCGCGTTCACAAGGTTTGCTTCAGCCTGAAACAGTGAATTCTGCGTATTCAGGATGTCCAGCAGAGACCGCGCGCCGACCTGGTATTCGTTCTGGTAGGTTTCCCGCAATTCACGTGCCAGCGCCGCCTGCTTTTCAACGACCGCGCGGCGGCGCTCGGCTGATCGCATGCTGGCCCAGCTATGGCGCACCTCCTTTTCGACGACGCGTGTACGGCGCAGCAGGTCGGCGCGGGTTTCGCTGATCCGGCGAACCTGTTCCTGCCGCTCGGCCTTCTTGCGGCCGCCTTGGAATTCGTAGCGCATGACCAGACCGATCTTGGCGTCGCGGACAGCGCCTTCGAACCCGTTGACGTCCTCGCCACCCAGAACATCGGCTTCCAGATCAATGGTCGGGTATTTGTTCGCGGCGGCGACACGCGCCATGGCCTCGGATGTCCCGACGTCTGCTTGGCTAAAGCGGATGGACGGGTTGCGGCGGCGGGCAATACCAAGCGCTTGGTCAAGCGAGCCGGGGATGGCAGATGCCACTCCGGGCATAGCGGCGAGCGATGATGGCTCCACGCCGACAATGGCAAGGAAATTGTCCTCGATGTCCTGCAAGTCCAACTCAAAGCTTAGCAGCGTGTCCTCTGCCAGATATAGCCGTTCCTCGGCCTGCTGGATGTCGCCCACCGGAACAACGCCGCCTTCGAAGCCGCCTTCAAGCCGGTCGTAGACCGCGCGATGATAGTCGACATTGCGCTGACCAAGCGCAACCAGTTCCTGGCTGCGTAATACGTCAGCATAAAGCCGGATGGCTTCCAGCGACAGGAATTCGGACCGCTCAAGCACGCGGAGCGCCGCGGCATCGACACGGAAAGCCTGCCGCTCGATTTCGGAGCGTGTTTCGTATCCGTCAAAAATCTTCTGCGTCATACGACCCCGTACCTGATAGCCGGTGATCGCGTCGTCAGCGGCTGTCAGATCGGATGTCGTGCTGCCGTCATTGATACTGGCACCGGTCCATGCCTCCAGTTCGAAACGCGGCATGTTGAACGCACGGGCCTGGTCGAGTTCGAACTCGATGGCTTGCTTGTTTGCCTCGGCCGCCTTGATTTCGGGGTTGGTTTCAAGGACGTAGAAAATCGCGTCTTCCAGATTTAGCGCGGAGGACGGTCCCGCCCAAGAGAACATGAAGGCCGCGGCGAGTGTTGTTACGTTAGACCGGAACATCATTCCTCCCTGGAAGGCTGAACATCTATGGCAAAACTACACCATGAGTTAACCTTGGGTAACAGAAAACATCGACTCCGGGAATGAACTGTGTCCATATTGCCATTGAATTGGCACAGTTAGCGGCAAAGGGAGCTGGGCAGATGCGATTCTTCCGCCAGATCATTTTGATGGTGGCCCTTGCGTTCACGGCAGCGCAGGTAAGCGCGCAGGATTTCGGCACGGTCAACTTCCAGTTCGATTCGGATCAGCTTGATGCGTCCGGGCAAGCGCAAGTGGCTGAAATCGCGGAACGGCTGAAGGCGGTAGACAGCTACAAGCCGACAGTCGTGGTAGGGTATACCGACGCAATGGGTAGTCCCGGGTACAATCTTGACCTTGGCTTGCGCCGGGCACGTACCGTGGCGAATGCATTGGCAGCGCTTGGCGTGCCGGTGGATCGTGTCGATCACGTTGAAACCCGTGGCGAGAACGAGTTGCTAATTAGTGTTGCAACGCCCGAACGCCGCAACCGCCGGGTGACCGTGCGTCTGGATGATATCCTCGCTGCTTGCCGCAGCTATCGCACTGTTTCCATCAACCGCGACTCGATCGGCCCGTCGCTGGAACAGGATCTGCTGGCCAAGTTGAGCCGTGCCCAAACTTCTTACGCGTCCCTGTCAAGCAGCGGTCAGAACGGTGCCGCTTTCCAGATGGCAGGTGCCGCACGCGAGGATTGCGGGATCGCGGTTGGCTACGGCGCGTCCGATATCCGTAAGGTTGAATACGCTCAGCGTTGCCTGTGTAGTTCTGCACGGCTGGATGTCGCGTTGGCCTACTAGGGGTCATCACCAAAAGCTTGATCAAGACACACTAGCGCATCGCGTTTACAAGTTAAGCCCTCGGCCCTTGCGCGCTAGGGGTGTTTTGCGCGGTTTTCGCCGCGCATAAATCTCTTTTCGCCTGAGTTTTCGAAACGACGCGCATTCTCATCGGTCGAATACCGCGTGATCGAGATGGTGTCCTGTGAAACCTCGATGAGGTTGAAATCGTTCGCTTCCTCGCGCAGCCGCGTCGACAAGCCCGTCCCGGCCAAGACTTGGATCGTCGCGCCTTTATCATCCTGCATGGCGAAGGGTTTGGCGCGCCAGCTGTGCAAATGCCCGGACAGCAACATATCAGTCTTGCTTTCTCCCAGTTGCCTGATTGCCCTCGAAGCTCCGCGCATGAGGCGTTTCTCTTCTCCGGGCAAGTGCTCCATCGGGTGATGTGCGACGACTATCCGGATGCGGTGGCCGTGGGTGTCGGCGAATGCGTCGCGCACACGGCGGATGGCGTTTCGCCCGAACCAGCCACGCTGCCAGCTATAAGGATTCACCGTGTTCACTCCGAGAACAATCATTTCGTCGTCGCTGACCTCCGGCTCCAACGTTTTGCTGATCCAGTTGCGGTAGCGCGACCACGGTCGGACGATGCGCAGCAGGAAATTATGCAAGGGGACGTCGTGATTGCCAGGAACGATGAGGGTAGGGGCAGTTAGCCCATCGATGAATGCTCGGGCTGCCCCGAACTGCTTTTCTGTCGCGCGCTGGGTCAAATCGCCCGAGATGGCCACGAGGTCAGGCGCCAGCCGATTGATCTGCTGGGAAAGCGGCGTGACCAGTTCTGGTCTGTCTCGTCCGAAATGCAGGTCCGACAGATGCACGATGCGTTTCATCTTACCCCGTCTGCCCGTGCACGTGGCACCATCACGTTCAAGCCCTCGCGGTTGACCTTGAGCGTCATCGGTTCCGGCATCCTCGCGCGTTCACCATCGCAGGCGACGTTTCTGGCGCGTCGGCCGGTGGAAATGCGCACTTCATCGGCAGCGTGCACAAGGAAATCGCGGTTCTTCTCTGCGGTTCCTGTGGCGAGAGCAATCGCATGTTTCAGCATTCCCCAGCGCCCGCTGTCCGGGGCGACGAACAGGACCATGCGCCCGTCCGCGATGTCGTCCCGCCCTTCCAAGCCGATCTGGTCTAGTTGAAAGGCATTGTTCACGGCAAAAACAAGTGGCGTGCGATAACTGAAGCTGTCCTGTCCAATCGATAATTGGAGCATTAGAGGTTTCCGTAATGTCAGCAGTGTTTTCAGTACTGACCAATACGCCGCAACGCGACTGCGCCCCCAACGTTTATAGACGTTTTCCCGATTGCGCAGGATCGCCGGATAGGCGCCGAGACTGGCGTTGTTAAGAAACACGCGATCATTGATCAAGGCCACCGGCACGGTGCGATGTGATCCATTCAACATGACATCTACCGCTGCATCCACATCGTCAGGAATGCCGAGTGAGCGCGCAAAGTAATTGAATGTTCCCAAGGGGATTATCCCAAGTTGGGCTTGGCTTTTACACACGGCAGATGCGACTGCACATATCGTGCCATCGCCACCGGCGGCAACGACCGTCTTGTAGCCTTCTTCCACCGCCGACTCGGCCGCATCCACCAGGTCTGATCCTTTGCGGATCTGCTTTAACACGTATGGCTTCTTATGACTGGAGAACGCGTTCCTGATGAGACGGGGGGAGTCGACCGCGTCTCTCTTCCCAGAGCCGGCATTCAAGATAACACAGATATCCGGCTTCGTTACCATCGTTTGCCCCTGAACATACCCGCTCGTTCAACGAACTGGGAGCGCTTGGGTTCCGCGCAGTGCTGTATTCCTATCGCAACCGCTGAGAGGGCAGGCTTTTCAGTTCAGGGAGCCCGACTGTTTCGATGGTGGGGCACGATGTGGGCGGGCCCGGGGTGGAAGCAAAGGTCGGCACGCCAACAGACGAGCCGACCTGAGATCTACTTGGTTCTGGGTGGTGTTTTGGGCAGATCAATGTTGATTTCCAGGCTGGAAAGATCGTCACCACGTTCGAAGTTTACATCGACGGCGTCCTTGTCGATGTCCATATGCTTACGGACGACTTCCAGAATGTCACGTTGCAATAGCGGCAGAAAATCCGGTTTCGTACCGTCGCTGCGTTCGTGCGCAAGCAGTATCTGCAGCCGATCCTTGGCTGTCTGCGCGCTGTTCGGCTTGCGTGGGCGAAGAGTGAAACCAAACATGATCAGGCCGTCCGCCCGAGCAACCGCTGGAAGAAGCCGGGTTTGTCCGCGCCTTCGATATGCATCTCGATCTGATCCCCGATCAGCCGACCGACCGCATCACTATAGGCCTTACCCGCCGCCGCTTTTTCGTCGAGCGTGACGGGCATGCCCTCATTGGATGCGCGCAGCACGGCGGGACTTTCGGGGATCACGCCCAGAAGCGGAATGGCGAGGATTTCCAGCACATCTTCCAGCGTCATCATCTCGCCCTTGGTGACGCGCTGTGTGTCGTATCGGGTCAGCAGTAGCTGTGACTTCACCGGTTCGGCGCCGTTGGTTTCGGCCCGGTGGGTCTTGCTGTTCAGCAGCCCAAGAACACGGTCGCTGTCGCGGACGGAGGATACTTCAGGGTTGGTCACGACAATTGCTTCATCGGCGAAGTACATTGCCAGATGGGCGCCACGCTCAATACCCGCAGGACTATCGCAGATGATGTAGTCGAATTCTTCCTTCAACTCGTTGAGGACCTTCTCAACCCCCTCGCGGGTCAGCGCATCTTTGTCGCGCGTTTGGGATGTGGGCAGGACATACAGATTGTCCAGACGCCGATCCTTGATCAGTGCTTGCTTGAGCTTCGCATCGCCTTGGATGACGTTGATGAAGTCGAACACGACGCGGCGTTCGCAACCCATGATCATGTCCAGATTGCGCAGGCCTACGTCGAAATCGATCACGACCGTCTTGTTTCCGCGCATCGCAAGGCCCGCGCTGACAGCAGCAGCGGAGGTGGTTTTCCCGACGCCCCCTTTACCCGAAGTGACAACTATGACTTTGGCCACGAAATGATCCCTCTCGATAGATGTTCTATTTGAGTGCTTCAACGCAGAGCTTTTCGTCCGCAAGAAATGCGTGAACACGTTGCTTTCGCAAGGCGGAGTCCAGATCTTCGCTCGTCTGGTAAACCCCTGCGATCGCAAGCAGTTCGGCATCAAGGTTCTGACAGAAGATGCGGGCGGACTCGTCGCCGTTGACCCCGGCCAGGGCCCGACCGCGCAAGCTGCCGTAGACATGAATGTTGCCAACCGCGACCAACTCTGCGCCGGAACTGACGGGTCCGACGACAATTAAATCGCCTTGTTCGGCAACAACCGTCTGGCCAGATCGGACCGGTTCTGTGATCGTCTGGTTCGTGAGAACGGGTGCCGATGTCGTCTGAGCACGTGGCTTTGGTTCGGTGATGTTGCGCTCTACACGCTCAACAGGCACATCACGACCGCCGGGCAAGGCGATCAGCCCAGCCTTCTTTGCGGCAATCGTCTGGTCCTCGCTCCCATTCTGGATGGCAAAAACCGACAGGTTACGTCCGCGAAGTTCTTTGACCAAAGTTTCCAGTTCACCGCCACGCGCCGCGCCAGCGGTTTGTTCCAGATCAATCACAAACGGAGCATTCAGAAAGAAGTGCGGGGTCTTCTGCAGCTGGATGTCCAGCGCGCTGAAAAAGTTCGAATCCGGTTCGCCCTCCAGCCGTAGAGAGACCGCCGTGACAAAGCGTCCCCGTATTTGAAACGGCTTAACGGATGCGACGGGTTGCGCACCGGCTGCCTTGACTTCTGCTGACTGCACGTTCTGCCTCTGCCCTTTAGGGGGTCGTATTGGACGTTCGTTGACGTCACTGTTTATCCATTGCTTAGTGCTCCCGAAACGCTAGGTCCACCCGAAATCCGGCTAATTTAAAGACTCGGCGAATGGACGCCGCAAATCGCGGTGCAAGAGATCGTTTCGATATAGCACGAGCAGCGGCATCTCACCCGAGATGGCAGTGTCATGCGATTGAGTAGGTCGGATCAACTCTTCATAGCGGTCCAGGTGTGTCCTGACGCGTAATCACCTTTTCAGAGGAGGAGGCTTTCATGCGTGATCTATCCCCGAAATTTTCATAAGCCGCTGTTCTGCCTTGGTAAGCCTGCGTTCCCTGTGCCACAGAACATGGAATTGCCGTGCTGGCAGATTGCAGTTCACTCGTACAAGTCGCCCGGCTTCAAGCGAGGCCTGAGTAACCAACGTCGACAGAATAGTTGCGCTATCGCCCGCTTCCACAGCCGCGCGAACGGCCTCATTGGAGGGCAGTTCCAAGGTAAGTTCCAGATCCAGCGCCGATATTCGGTGACTTGCAAAAAAGGCGTCCGCGATGGCGCGTGTACCCGAACCGGGTTCGCGGAGAATCCACGCAGATTTCAGAAAATCATTGGCTTTGCGTGGCGGTTGTTCGATCCATTGGTGGCCGGGCGCGACAACTAGGGCAAGTTCATCTCCGCGCAGTGATTGTTTGCTCAACGCAGGGTCGGACACGGTTCCTTCTACAAAGCCCAGATCGACAATGGCATCGTGAACCATTGTTGTGACCTGAGATGTGTTGCCCGTGATCAGCTCCAGCGCAAGACCGGGATACTGCTTCCGGAATTGTTGCATCAGCAGGGGCAGCCAGTACGTGGCTACGGTCTGGCTGGCACCCAGTCGCAGGGTGCCGCGTTTTAGTCCGGCCAGATCATCGAGAACCTGTTCGGCTTGTTGTGCGCGGGCCAGCAACGCACGGGCCTCGTCCAGAAAGATGCGCCCTGCATCTGTCAGAATGATTCGGCGACCGATCCGGTCGAACAACTGCACCGCGTGCCTTTCTTCTAGGGCAGAGATGGCTGCGCTCGTGGCGCTTTGGGTCATGTTCAGCGCGGCGGCGGCTTGCGTCACATGCTCCCGTTCGGCGACGGCAATGAAAATGCGCAGTTGGTCGAACGTCATACGAACATCTGAACCAGAAGCAGGCTCAGAAGGGAAATGAAAACCCATGCCCCTGCGCCGAGCATCGCGGGTCGTATCCCTTCGGCGGCGAGCTTACGGATATCCGTTTCCAAACCCATCGCGGCAAGCGCCGTCGCGAGAAGAAAATTGGTGGCGGGCGTGGTGAGGGATTGCGTCTCCATGGGAATCCAGCCTGAGCTTGCCAGTGCAACCATTGCGACGAAGCCCAGCACAAACCAAGGGATTGGCGGCGTCGTGTGACCGCTTTCCGAGCCGTTGCGATGTGCTTGCCTTGCGGCCATTGCGCCGAGCATCATGACCATCGGAGCAAGCATCATTACACGGGTCAATTTGGCGATAGTGCCAAATTCGCCAGCCTCTTGACCACGCGCATAGGCGGCAGCGACAACTTGTGCGACTTCGTGGATAGATGCACCTGCCCAGAGCCCGTAAGCATGCGGTCCCATAGTGAGAAACCCGCCAGCCAAAGGCATCAGTAGCATGGAAAGAGATCCGAAGACTGTGACGCAGGCAACGGCGTAGGTGACGTCCTCATCGCGGGCGCGGGTAATGGTGTTGGTGGCAATAACGGCGGATGCGCCACATATGGAACTTCCTGCGGCAATCAGTTGTGTCAATTTCGCATCTACGCCTAGCATGCGTCCTAGCCAACTGGTGAATATAAATGTTGCGAGGAGTGTTGTGATGATCACTGCTAGGCCCAGACCACCGACCTGAGTCACCTGTTGAATGGTCAACTGCAATCCAAGCAATACTATCCCGGCGCGAAGAATAATGCGAAGGCTGAACGCCACGCCCGGCTTGGCGATAACGGGTGTACCGAAAATATTGTGAATCAGCATGCCTATAATGATTGAGAGGATCAACGGGCTAAAGACCCCGACGCCCGGGATCTGTCGAAGCAGGAAGGCCAGCGAGGCAATCGCCACCGATAAAACCAGACCGGGCAGGAGACGATCTGTTTCGGGGCGCGACGGATGATTTCGGAATCCAGATGTGTTGGTGACTTGGGCCATAATGCGTTCCTGCGACGGTGATGCAGAACAAATAGCGGCACTATGAACATCACTCCAATGAATGATATTATTCTAATTGTTCGTATTTATCGAATGATTTTCAGCATCATGAATTTTGGTGGAAAAGTATCCCTCTCAAATTGCAACGGGTACAAGGACGCCGCGACAGGTTTCTGAGTTGTAGAACTGCGTCTCTTGCTTCTGTGCGATGCTAGATGGGACGTCGCTATCGGGCTGCAGAATCACCAGGTGAATCACCCTTCGCCATGGCGACATCTTGGTCCCGGTTTGACCGTAATGTCGCCAACCGGCTTCGTAACCGAACGAGAATCGGAGGCTCGATTAAAGGCGCCTGCACACTGACAACTGTTTGCCGTTTTAAAACTTGCTGGAAGGTCAAATCGGTAGGCGATGATCGATCACAAACAAGCAATGTCAGGCGTGTACATCATTCGACATGACCCGACGGATTGCTACCGCGTCGCGTCCCGGCGGAGCGCCGAACATGCGACGGTATTCTCGGCTAAACTGTGAGGGGCTTTCATAGCCAATGGCAAACCCGACCTGCGTAACGTCTGCGCTGTCGCTGAGAAGCAGGCGCCGCGCTTCCTGCAGGCGTAGCTGCTTCTGAAACTGGACCGGTGTCATCGCGGTGGCTGTCTTGAAATGGCGGTGGAAGGTGGCGGGGCTCATGCCTGCCAGCGCCGCCAGATGCGGTATACTCAGGGTTTGAGTGAAATTGCCGCGCACCCACGCGATCGACTTGCCAATCCGAGCCATCCGGCTGTCGGTCAGGCCGATCTGTCGCAGCATCGCGCCTTGCGGACTGTTCAGCAGATACCAGATGATCTCGCGTTTTATCATCGGTGCCAGAACGGGGATGTCGTTCGGCCGTTCAACCAGCGCAAGCAATCGTTCGAGGGGGTCGAGCACAAGCTCGGGCAAGCCGTGTACGCCGAGCGCAACCGGTGTCGGTCCAACCGACCGGGCCTCCGGTGACGTTTGCAGCAACAACTCAGTGATGCTCGCAGGTTCGATGTTGAGAGCGAATGCTACATAAGGAGCCTCGGCAGAAGCGGTGACGATCTCGGCTCGAATGGGAACATCAAGCGACGCGATCAGGCACTTGCCCCCGTCATACCGGTAGGTGCGATTGCCAAGATGGCTGACCTTCGCGCCCTGCAAGACCACGATAAGAGACGGGCGATAGGTGCTATGAAAAGGGCCCGTCGGTTCATCGGTGACCGTCACGAACAGGCCGGGCAAAGGGTTCTCCCGCCCATGATCATGCCAGATCGCCATTGCGCGGGTTTTCAACGTATCGAGACAAGGTTCCTGCATGGCGGCACTATAGCGCGGGCATCGGCGCCTGGCATCATTGCTTTGCTGCGATCGAGAGGATCGGGCAGGATTTCAAGAGGATCGGCGTGGCCCGCACCCGTCATGCGCACCTAGGTTAAGGCCAGATCGTGGTCATCCGGACCCGTCGACCTAATAAGGAAGTAATCCATGCGGTATCGTCGCCTCGGCCATAGCGGCCTTTTCGTGTCCGAAATGTGTCTTGGAACAATGACGTTTGGTGGGTCGGAAGGAATGTGGGGTCAGATCGGCCAGCTTCAGCAGGAGCAAGCGGATGGTCTGGTTCGTACCGCGCTCGATGCGGGGATCAACTTTATCGACACCGCCAATATCTACGCCAACGGGCGGAGCGAGATGATCCTCGGTCAGTCGCTCAAGAATCTTGGCATTGCCCGCGAAGACGTGGTGATCGCGACAAAAGTTCTTGGTCCCATGGGTGAAGGACCGAACGCGCGCGGTGCATCGCGGGGGCATATACTGGATCAGGCGACGGCCAGCTTGAGGCGGCTCCAACTCGACCACATAGACCTGTACCAGATCCACGGGTTCGATCCTGCCACACCGATCTCGGAGACATTGGGGGCGCTTGACACATTGGTGCGGCAAGGGCTCGTGCGCTATGTCGGTCTGTCCAACTGGGCGGCGTGGCAGGTAGTTAAAGCGGTGGGTGTTACCGAGGCGCGGCAGCTTGCTCCGATCGTGTCACTGCAAGCGTATTATACACTGGCTGGCCGAGATCTTGAACGCGAGGTCGTCCCTATGCTGCAATCCGAAGATGTCGGGCTGATGGTCTGGAGCCCGCTAGCAGGTGGTTTCCTGTCCGGCAAATACGACCGCGGCGGCAACACGTCGGAAGGCCGACGAGTGAATTTCGATTTTCCGCCGATCGACAAGGATCGTGCCCACGATGCAATCGAGGTGATGCGCAGGATTGCAGACGGCAAGGGTTGCTCCGTCGCTCAGGTTGCGCTGGCATGGTTGTTGCACCAAAGCGCCGTGACGAGCGTTATCGTCGGCGCGAAACGAGGTGATCAACTAGAGGACAACATTGCTGCGACAGAGGCGTCCTTGACCCCTGATGATCTCGATGCGTTAGACGCGGTGACCAGGCTGCCCGCCGAATACCCCGGCTGGATGCTGGAACGACAGGGCGAGTATCGTGCACATCTTCTGAAGAGCTAAATATCTGGCGACTGTTGGCTCCCCGGCTTTCGCCTGGATATTTCTACGTGAAGCCAACTCAGCAACGGGCGCGGATCTCAGTGCCCGCACCTCCAGTCATCGCGCAGGAAACTGGTTCGCCTAAAGCGTTCCAATGCAGTTGGTTTCTTGTGTGAGTGGGCGGGCAACGCGCCTATTTGCGCGACTACGCCCATATGTGAGACGCGAAAAGTTCGGCTCTTTGTATGCCGCTTGGTGAGCGAGAGCGATTGAAAACCGGCGACTTTAGATACATGGAATCCGTATCATAACAGGAGCCGCGACATGACCGGATTTGAACGCTACGCGATCTATTACCTACCGCCGGCAGGGCCATTTGCGGACTTCACAGCGTCCTGGCTCGGCTGGGATGTATTGACGGGCGAAGAGCGCTCGCATCCAAAATTGCCCAACCTGCCGCGCCCTGTATCCGAGATTACCGCGACACCTAGAAAATATGGCTTTCATGGGACGTTGAAGCCGCCGTTTCGCTTGGCGGAAGGTGCCGAAGCGATCGGCTTGCGTAAAACTGCAGAAACCTTCGCGAAGCGGCATAAACCACTGCGTACGGCTGGCTTGCGATTGAAACGGATCGGTCGGTTTCTCGCGCTTTGCCCACCACAATCGGAGGATTTGACTGCTTTGGCAGCGGGCATTGTGCGTGATTTCGATACCTTCCGTGCACCGACTACGGAACAGGACCTGATCCGCCGCCGCAAATCGGGGTTGAATGCGGCGCAGGAGGCAAACCTCGCGCGGTGGGGCTATCCCTATGTGATGGACGAGTTCCGCTTTCACCTGACGCTCACCGGCCAGCTCACCGACAGAGACGCTGACGTAACTGTCGCAGCCGTGGAGCCGCTTGTAGCTCCCTTCCTGGCTGACGAGTTTGAGGTGAACGACATATGCCTTGTCGGATCGGGTGCGGACGGGTGCTTTCGTTTGATCGAACGCTTTGCCTTGGGAATGAACTAAACTCTGATCACTGCATCCGATTTGTGGTCAGTAGCATTTGATTGTGCTAGGCGAACATTACTCCCTGCGCATCCGAGGGTCCGCGTTTTATGTCTGATCGAAGAACACGCCGTCACGACCTGGATTTGCCCGTGCGCGAGAAAAGGGGCCATTGTCCACATCGTGAGGTCCGGCTGCTAGGGTTTGCGGTCCTGCCTCTACTGCTTGGGTTGGTTTTCTTCGCCGCGTCGCTAACGCCTTCGCTGATCCCGCGCCACTGGTTGTTTCAAGGGGTGTTGGCCGGGTTGGTGACAGGGGTAGGATATATGCTCGGCCAGCTTTTTCTGTCGGCATGGCGAGCAATTGAATTGCCGCTTCTGCGCGGCAAGGCAGCCAGAGTCGCCCATAGCCTGGTCGCGATCCCCGTGCTGGCTTTGTGGGTTTGGGACGTGTCGCAAGCCTCCAAATGGCAGGACACCATACGTCTCCGGGTCGGGATGGACCCGTCGGAGGATTACCGCACTCTTGGCATGCTCGGGCTGGCGGTTGCAGTCTTCCTGTTCTGCTTCCTTATCGGGTGGATGGTGCAAGAACTGTTCGACATCCTGCGGTCGCGACTCTACCGCGTGATGCCCGCACGGACTGCGAACGTGCTGGGGCTGATGCTCGCGGTTTCTGTGGTGTTCGTCGTCACCCGCGACGGGATTGTCGCATGGGCATTCGACGCAGCGGATGAGTCCTATGAGGCGGCGCAGGATCTGTTTGCCACCGCACCACCCGCGCCGGACGATCCGGATACCGCGGGTGGTCCCGGATCATTTGTGGACTGGGCCGCCATGGGACAGCCAGGGCGGAATTTCGTCACTCAAGGCCCCACAGCTGCCGATATCAGTGCGTTAAGCGGGGCGCCGGCGCTTGATCCGATCCGTGTCTATGTCGGGCGTGCGCAGGATGATGATCCGGAGGTGCGCGCTCAAATCGCGCTGGAAGAACTCAAACGGTTGGGCGCATTCGACCGCAAAGTGTTGATTGTGGCGAGCCCGACAGGCACCGGCTGGCTCGACCCCGGTGGGCACGATCCAATTGAATACTTGCACAATGGTGACATCGCGACGGTGGCTGTGCAGTATTCCTATCTGCAATCTCCGCTGGCGTTGATCTTTGAAACGGCTTCCGGGTTGGATCAGGCGACGGATACGATGCGGGTGATCTATCAGCACTGGCGCAGCTTGCCCGTAGATGACAGACCCCAATTCTATGTCCATGGCATCAGCCTTGGTGCATGGTCTTCGATGTATTCGTTCGACCTGTTCCAACTGATTGACGACCCAATTCAAGGCGCCCTGTGGACAGGACCGCCATTCCCCTCGAATCTCTGGCGCCGCATGGTTGCAGCACGTGACCAAGGTTCACCTTATGTATTGCCGCAGGTGGGCGACGGGTCGCTGGTACGCTTCATGTCACAGTTTGACGGGCCCAATCTGGACAATGACGATTGGGGCCGGTTGCGAATTGTCTTCATGCAGCAAGGCTCTGACCCCATCGTTTTTTATGAGCCAAGTTCGGTGTGGCGTGCTCCGCAGTGGATGCGCGAGCCACCAGCGCCGGACGTGTCTCCTGCGATGCGGTTTGTTCCTGTCGTGACGCAGTTCCAGTTGGCGCTTGATCTGGCGCTATCAAAGGCCTTGCCCCAAGGATATGGGCATAATTACATTGCGCGAGACTATATCGATGGTTGGATCGCGGTGACAGCTCCCGAAGGATGGACAGCCGAGCAAACCAAACGACTGAAAACATGGTGTAGTCTCGACTGGGGACTGGGATGCCGAAAGTGATCTGGTGGGGTGTTCTTGCGGTCGGGCTGATCGTTGCGGGTGTTGCCCTGAACACGGCGCGACAGGCGGCGCGGGTGAGCTTCACGGTGGATACACCGGCGGATCGCACGCGAGAACTGGCGCGGCATTGGCAGATACTCAAACCCGATGGCGACGGCCCGTTTCCAGCCGCTATCTTGTTATCCGGCTGTGATGGCGTGCACGACAATATGGATTTCTGGGCGAAGGAGATGGTCGCAGACGGTCGGGTTGCGCTGATCCTCGATAGTCATGCGCCACGCAAGCTGGACAAGTTCGACAGTTGGCGGCTCGTGTGCAGCGGCCAGATTCTGACGGGGGCGGAACGGGCGGGCGACGTCGCGGTGGCTCTGAAAGCGTTGCTGGACATGCCGGACGTGACAAATGATGTGGTTTTGTTTGGCGCATCGCATGGTGGTTGGAGTGCGATGGAAATGGTTGGTCTGGCCAATTCCGCTGAGGTTCCGCCGGGGCTGACGGAGTGGCCACAGCCCCCTGATGCCATTCTGACTGATCTTGCCGGGCTTGTGCTGCTTTATCCCTATTGCGGGGTGTTGAACGGAACGCGCGGCGAAAACTGGGAGGTGGGCCTGCCTGCGTTGATGGTGCTGGCCGAGAACGACACGATCGTAAGCACGTCAGCCTGTCTTGAACGTGCGGAGGAACTACAGGCGGTGGGGGCGCATATGGAAACGGTCGTGATCGCGAGGGCGGATCATGGCTTTGATCAACGCGACAAATCCGCCCTGACGACGCTGGAGTTCAACCCCGCGCGACGTGAAGAAGCGCGGACCGCAATCCGCGCCTTTTTGAAATCCATTCGCGACTAGGACCGCACGGTTTCAGCCAGCGTTGTAGACACGGTTGGCTTCGGGATCTTCGGTTGAGAATGGAACTTCCGCTAGTGCATCCCAGAAACCTTCAGGGATTTCGGCTTCGGCCCACGCAAGGTTCTGGTCGATGCGTTCTGGGCGGGAAACACCTACGAGTGTCGAGGTGATCCGCGGATCGCGCATCGAAAACTGCAAAGCGGCGGCACCGGGTTCGACGCCCATATCTGCGCAAAGGACTTCGACCGCGCGCACCGGTGCGAGGCCTTCGTCATCCATATCGGTGTAGGAGACTTTCTGCGTCGCGTTGCTGCCCTTGGCGAAAATGCCGCCCGCAAAAGGCGCAGCATTGATGATGGCAATACCCCGGGCGTGCGCGGCCGAGAACAGGCGGTCGGCGCTGCGATTGATGATCGTGTAACGGTTGTGGCTGATCAGGACATCGAACGCCCAGTCATCGACCAAAGGCTCCATGATGTCGAGCCGGCCCATCGCCAGCCCTACTGCGTCGACGAGGCCTTCTTCTTTCATGCGGAAGAGTTCATCCAACGCGCCGCCCTTGTTACGGATCTCGTCCAGATCGCGGGCGTGTTCGGGATCGTGCAGATGCAGGATCGGAATGCGATCGATGCCAAGCGCCTCAAGGCTTTCTTCCAACGATTTACGTGCCTGTGCGGCATCGAAGCGGCCGGTGTCGAGGTCACGGTCCAGCTTGGTCGACAGGACCATGCCGTCAGGCAGCCCGCCATTGGCGCGAATGGCGGCACCGATGCGTTCCTCGCTGCGTCCGAAGCCGTATAGGCGCGAACTGTCGATCATATTGACCGGACCTTCGAACAACCGGGCCAGCGTCGCACGTGCACGGTCTTCGCTGACTGCATAGCCATAGGTGTCGGGCATATCGCCCAAGGCCGAGGTGCCGAAGCCGAGCGGGGTGATGGCGACACCGGTCGAACCGATGGGGCGCATTTCCATAGGATATCTCCTTTTCTGCGGGATCTGCCGCAACGGCGATAGCGGCCAAGTGCGACAGGGCAGGTTATGCGGAAGCACTCTTTTTCACCCTGATGGCCTTGGGTCAAGCCCACTAATTCGGTCTGACCGCTTACGCAGGTTATGCCCTTGAGAATGCAGTCATACCAGCGCATTGTCGTGATGTATTTCATCCGGGGGACAACATGTTCGCATCACGACTTGGCACGGCCCTGAAAAACATTCTGTTGGCTATGCTCAACGCGACATTAATCCTGCTGGCGTTGTGTCTATTGCTCGCATGGCTCCTCGTGTCAGAGGTCAATGCTGTGACCGATGATTTGGCGCAGAATCTGATCTCGATGCAGCCCGTGTGCAACGATGTTCAGACACTCACAGCCGAGGTTGCCAGTCTGCGCAGTGATCTTGCCGACGCGCGCGATCAGTTGGGCGATGCACGGCCAGAGGCGCTTGATGCTCTTGGCCAGCGTGCCGAACAGATGGAGGTGCGGCTTGCAACCATATCAAGGCGCGTGGATGAAATATCGGAAGATCCCAGCGCATTGATAGAAAACGTCGTCAACATCGCGGCGGCGCAGTTTGGCGAAACCATGCGTGGGCTTGCGAATTGCACGCCGCCCGCGCCCTTGCCGCAGGAGCTATGATGATCGCAGTAATATTCGAGGTCGAGCCCGCTGAGGGTCACCTGAACCAGTATCTCGACATTGCCGCTGACCTGCGCCCATATTTGGAGCAGATGGATGGGTTCATTTCGGTCGAACGATTTCGCAGCCTGAGCGACCCGAACAAGCTGCTGTCCCTGTCATTCTGGCGCGACGAAGAGGCGGTCATGGCTTGGCGCAACTTGCCGGAGCACCGTGATGCGCAGGCCAAAGGTCGCAACGGCGTTTTTTCCGGATATCGCCTGCGGGTTGCGAGGGTTCTGCGGGACTACGGCATGGATGAACGTGACGCTGCGCCGGCTGATAGCAAGGCTCGACACGTCACTTAGCGTTTCGGGCGATCACGCCGATGCACAGTGTCTGTGCTGTGGGGCAGGGCGGTCGCCCTTGCGGAATGTACCCTGGCGTTCATAGATTTGTGGTCGACGGGGCATCCATATCAACTTTGCCCGAAGCTAATTTGGAGTGTTCACCATGAAGAAACTGGGCTTTCTGTCCTTCGGGCATTGGTCGCCGGATCGCGGTTCGCAGGTGCGCTCCGCATCCGACGTATTGCTGCAGTCTATAGAATTGGCGGAGGCTGCCGAGGAGTTGGGGTTTGACGGAGCCTATTTCCGCGTTCACCATTTTGCACAGCAATTGGCGTCGCCTTTCCCGCTTTTGTCGGCGGTTGGTGCACGGACATCCACGATCGAAATCGGCACTGGCGTCATCGACATGCGCTACGAAAACCCGCTCTATATGATCGAGAATGCAGGCGCTGCTGATCTGATTTCAGGTGGGCGTTTGCAACTGGGCATCAGCCGTGGCTCGCCTGAGCAGGTGATCGAAGGCTGGCGCTACTTTGGTTATCAGCCCGCCGATGGTGAAACCGATCAGGATATGGCGCGGCGTCATACCGAGGTTTTCCTGAACCAGTTGGAGGGCAAAGGCTTTGCTCAACCGAACCCGCGCCCCATGTTCCCCAACCCGCCGGGATTGCTTCGGTTGGAGCCGCATTCCGATGGTTTGCGTGACCGCATCTGGTGGGGGTCTGCCTCGAACGCTACGGCCGAATGGGCGGCGAAGCAGGGGATGAACTTGCAAAGCTCCACGTTGAAAGTGGACGAGTCGGGTGAGCCGTTCCATGTTCAGCAAGCCAAGCAGATCCGCGTCTATCGCGATGCGTGGAAAGACGCCGGGCACATCCGTACCCCGCGGGTGTCGGTCAGCCGTTCGATCTTTGCGCTGATGAACGACACTGACCGAATGTATTTCGGGCGAGGCAAGGAAAGCGACCAGATCGGCAGTATCGATAATTTCCGCGCGGTATTCGGGCGCGGTTACGCCGACGAACCGGATAAGCTGGTCGAAGAATTGCGTAAGGACGAAGCCATCGCCGAAGCCGATACGTTGCTTCTGACGGTTCCGAACATGCTGGGCGTGGACTACAACGTACATGTCATGGAGAGCATCCTGACGCATGTCGCCCCGGCGCTCGGTTGGCGGTGATCATCCACCGGACGCCTGTCACATGTGATCAACGCCTGTGGTGATTTCGAGGTGACTTTGTGGTCGGGATGTGGTTGCTACGAGGTCACCCATATGACGCACACGCGCTGGCCGACGCCTTGAAAAATATTGAGGGCCGATGGTTCCATGGTGAAGCTCAATTCATGATTTTACCATTACAGGTTTGGTGCGCTTGTTCGGGTTCTTCAGAAGGGCTGTAAAGCGGTTTTGGCGGCAGCCGCTTTCTGGCACGACGCGGACGACGCGCTTTGCGGTGTTCGGGCAGGTACCACCAGAGCTCCTGATCCATGCCTTCCTGAGAGTAAATGTAGCGGTAGATCGTCTCCTGACAGACCCGCAGTTTGGCGCCTTCATAGATCATTCGGTTGCCGATCTGCTCGGGCGACCAGCCTTGTTTGATGCGGGCAATGACGGCTTTACATAGGTCTGGATGGCGGATCAGCTTCCGCTGCACAGACCGGCGCTTGTCCGTCTGCAATTGAGCTGCATGACCGAAGTAGCCAGCGTACTTCTTCGGGAACGCATCATCCGCCCAGAAATTGCGCTTTATCTCGCGAAAGATCGTCGATTTGTGACGCTTCAAGCCACGCGCCATCTCTCGGACGGGCACCTTGGCATGCCACCAGCTCTCGATCTTGTCGAGTTCGTGAACTGATTTCTCCTATTAGATAACTTATTGTTATCTAATAGGAGTTGCACTGCATGGTAGCGCGCACCCAGAGGCGCAAGTATTTTCAATAATTGTGATTATGGCAATAAATATCTCCAACAGAAAATGCGTCATCGGGCGGTTACGTTAGAGGCGAGTTTAAATTTCTTGTTAAGTCAATAACAGGATAGGCTACCAGAAGTCGCTATGGGCTTCGACGATCTCCGCTTCCAGTTCCGGATATGGCCCTCGTACTGTGACCTGTCGTTGGCCTGCTTCGAACACGATGTGACAGCTTAGATCTAGGGTAAGATTTTCTGGATTGTCGCCAGTCAACTCTGCCAACCTCTTTTCGGTCAACCCAAAGACGACCGTTCCGATTCCCGCCCAATAGCATGCCCCCGCGCACATGCAGCAAGGCTCCACCGACGTGACCAAGGTGCACTGTTCCAGGAACTCAGCGTCGTAGGTTTGGGCGGCCTCCCGGGCAACATTTGTCTCCGCATGTCCGACCCCTCGGTCCTCGCTGTAAGTGTTGCCTGCCGAAATCAACATCTTCCCTTCTGGCCCTACGAGGATCGCTCCGAAAGGATGATTGCCGCTTGCTCGGCTGTCGTTAGCGATACGTATGGTCTCTCGGAGATGATCTAGATCGTTTGGCAAGATGTATTCCTTCGTTTTGCTAATGTACAAACTCCCTCAAGAAACAAGCAGATCTCAAGGAACGTATTCGTTTCGACTGGCACTGATATACGTTTGCCTAGATTTTAGGCGCGGGGTTGCGCAACGCTTCATCCGGCCAGCTTTGAGCGAAGCGTACATGCCCCACCGCGAGATCAGCCCGTCCCGCATCGATGAAGCGTGCCTCATCTATAACCAACCGTAGATTTGCCAGAAAGCTGCGCGGCGAAACCAACCCCTTGCAAATTTGCCCAAAAGTCGGATAACCGAGCCACGCAATGCCTGCCGGGGTCTGTGAGAACACCGGATGTGGCATCCGCATTGGGGTTACATCAGGAAGAAACTGATCGTAGCTGCTGAACCCTATCTTACTTTGAAGTCCGGCGACAAAGGGTCCGTGCGCACTAAGCCAGTAGTCACGCATCTCCGTTATATCCAGACTTTTTCGCGGATGAATTGCGTAAACGCTTGCTGCTCTCGCCACCTCTGTAGCACTTGTTACCGCGTTTCGCGAGCATACCCAGGCCATGGAGGAAACAGTAGCACGTCTGATGCCGTCCGCCCCGTCGGTTTGAAACCTTTGAAAAGCATCCGATTGAAGTGCTTTTCTCATGTCCGCTATACGTGACCATTCGAACAACTCTACAATATCCCACCCGGCGCGGCACGGGCGTGGCGATGGCAGGGTCCGTCTGTTCAATAGTGCGAGCAAGCACATGACGGGCCAGCTTCTGCTCACGCGTCCTGCCAGATAGATGGGATGCAACCGCGAGACCTGATGCAATTGTGCATAGCGGGTCAGACCAAGTCCCGGACCATTAACTTGCGATGCGCGGCGGCGGGCCCAATCATCAAGGAACGCGCTGCGCGACAAGCTTGGCCTGCGCCGGTGGAACAGAATGAGGCCGGCTCCGTCATCCATGGTCAACACCGTGCACGGTCGCAATCACCGCCTCGGGCTTTTCGAAGGACATCAGATGGCCCGCGCCCGCGACAGTGACCATTTCTGCGCCGGGAATCAGGTCATGCGCCGCAACTCGCTCTTTCCGGCTGGACCAGTCATGCTCCCCATAGACGAGGACCACGGGCACTGAAATCTCCGGATAGTGCTGGCGTAGATTTTCCCAATTCGGGAAATTCCGAATGAGCGATATGAACGCACGGCAATGTCCCGGACGATTTCCCAACCTGTGCATTTGCGCCACCAGATCGGGGTCGAGACAGGTCGGATCATATACGCTGCTTTCTATCACCCGCGCGAATATCTGCGGCCAGCGGAATCGCCAGACGAGTCCACCAATCACCGGCAATCGGGACAAAGAAAAAATCAACCATGAGAGGCGTGATCCTCGCAAGATACCCCGTCCTTTGTCGTAGTCATAGCTGTTGACGGCAACGACTCGTGCGAGATGCGGGTTGTGCTCCGCTGCCAGCAGAAGCCCGACCGCCCCGCCTATGGACTCGCCGAGCAGTGTAACGTCGTTTCGGTCCATCAGGTCCAGATAGCCACGAGCGGCGTCGATGAATAGATCCGGGTCGTAGTCGACATCGGGGATCGCCGAAAAGCCGTGGCCGGGAAAGTCGATTGTGTGAACTTCATAGTCCTTGGCGAGATCGGGCAGCACCTTGGCAAAAAGATCATGTTGGGTCCGCAGCGTATGCAGCAGAAGTATGGGAGGCCCCTTTCCCGCCCTCACCCGTCGCAAACGATTGCCGTCCACCATCACGAAATCTAGCCGTGCATCTTCGGGCAGCCAATCGGGGCGCGTCGGGATGTCTGGCACGCGACGCTGAAACTCCACGATGAACGACACCGCCAGCAGAAGAGCGAAGATCAGCAGGATCAGGATCAAAGCATTCATCGACAAGCCTCACATCGTTTTAAGGTACTCTATCAGGGCATGTTTCTCGGAATCCGATAACGCCGTGCCAAACCGCTTGCCGCTGTGCCCTTGACTTCCATTGCCCTTCAGCCGCGTGTCCAGAATAAACCGCCCGCCATCATAGAGTTTACCATCCGCGCGACGATATCCGTCATCTGACGGGGCCAGCCGTTCGGAATCGAAACCCATTCGGATTGGGTCGTAGACTTCCACGCCTAGCTCAAATGCGACCGGGCGGTTTCCTTCCGGCGACAGCAGATCCCAAAGCGACGGGACAGAGCCATTATGCAGATAAGGCGCGCGGGCCCAGATGCCGTCGAGCGGATGGGAGGAATAGCCAGCCGTCACCGAAAAATTCTCGAACGCCCAGAAATATCCTTCAGTGTAATCCTGCTGCGCTTCCAGCAGATCCTGAGTATAGCTGTAGCTGCGATAGGGATCGGTGCCGATCTCCGTCAAAGACATCACCTTCGCAATCGAGCGGCCCGTAAAGTCGTGGCAGTCGTGGCAATACTCTCGATAGATGCTTTCGCCCTTCTGCGCGAGCGCAGCATCGATCTCAAATGGGTATTTGGGCGGCGGAAGGTCGCGCAGCCAGTTTTCGATGCGAAACAGGCTGTCGATATCCATGTCTTCGGGTCGCGCGCCCGCGCCAATCGCCGCCGAGAAATTCCGTTCCCGTACCGATGTCTGGTTGCCATCCCAGTGCAAAGCCAGCCCCTCGCGAGGTCTCTGGTTCCAGATTGACGGGAAGTCGACGTTGCCGAACATTTCTTTCGGCTCAATGTGAATGGTGTGCTCGGCATAGTAAGGCGCCAACTGGTCAACCTTGAAGGTATCGAATGTGTTCACGCGACCGGGTCCGAAGGCGGGGTATTCCGGATCGAATAGAAACGCATTGCGTTCCTGCCGGGCCAGAAGTTCCGCTCGCATTCGCGGAATGATGATTGGGTAGAGCAGCCAATCAAGAGGGCTATCAAGCCCCTGATCTTCCAGCGCATCAGTGATCGTTTTGGACGTAAAGTCTTCGTCGGCGGCAACATCGAACAAAAACCGGAAATAGGCTTGGAGGTTCACCGTGTTAGCTGGAGCGCCGGGCAGGATCAGGGGGTCGGTGTCAGCGCTTTCACGCACGACCCCCGTGTGGCAGGTGGCGCAATTCATCGCTGTACGGTCGATCAACTGGCGACGGGTTGAGAAGCCTATGGGCAGCGGTTCCCCCGATTGCTGAATAAACCCGAAGGCTGTCAGGTCATGCGGTGCGTCTTGAGGCAGGTACTGCGGAAAAGTGGCGGGCAGAACCTGCAGCACCCTGACCGGCAAGCCACCGGAAATGTCCGACCCGATCGAACCGTAATAAAAATGATCCAGTTCGCTTTCGCGTTTCACCGGCCGGTTCGGCGCGAAGGTATCGAGTAGCAGAAGCGCAAGTACCCAGGTGATCACGACCACAATCATCCACCAGGTCAATCGCGACGCGGAAAGCCTGTTTTCTTGCGGGGTGGCGCGGTCAAACAACTCCATTTTCTACCACTCCGCGCGTGGATCGCCGTCATACAGCGCCTGTCTCAGCACTACCGCCTGGATTGTGGACAGAAGCAGGTCTAGCCCGCCGAGCAGGAGCATCCCGTCCGGGTAATCCATGAACAGATACCCAAGAACGAACAACGATCCGGCCGCGAACCTGCCAGCTACAACCAGATAGGTGATGAAGATATATCGAAACGGGTCGCGGATGACCGGGATATACATCGCGGTGATGATGGCAAGCAGCAGGCCGACATTCTGCAGCCAGTGAATCGTGTTGGTGATCCCGAAGTCACGAAGGTTTTCCAGATATCGCGGTGCAAACAATCCGGGCAGGAAGAACAACAGGTTGAGCACAAATCCCAGCCCAACGAGGAACCGAAGCCAACCAAGTGCGCGATAGCTGCTATACATCGGCCCTCAAGCTCCCTCAAACAGCCAGCGGAAATGCGGGGTGTAGAAGCGGTCCTGCGGATCATATTCCTTCCGCAGCTTCAGGAACTGCTTGATTTCTTTTCCAAAAGCTTTCTGCGTTTGAAGTGGCGTGATTGACCCCGTCTGGTTGAACAGCGGCGTGCCGTCATGCTGTGAGCAGAACTCGTTATACGCGATCAGGAACCCTTCCCAACCCGGAACGCCGGTTGCCACCGGGTCGAGCGTCAGAACCGGTCCGCGGCGCGTGTAGGAAAACAGCGATTGCCTGTCTTGGATGATGTGGTAGCCCACATTCAGCATGTCGCAGCGGAAATGGTTGTCGCGGTTGTATCGTTTGCAGAACTCGAAATAGTCGAGGATCGCTTGACCGTATTTCTCCTTCGGAAAGGCCCAGATCGAGAAAGTGTAGGATGCAAAGCCAGCGGTTTCGGGATAGCGAATGATCTGGTCGGCAGGGCTGGAATTCACATCCTTCAGGATGGTCGCCATGAACCAGACTGTCACGCGGTTCAATTGATTGAGCAACCAGTTGCGAATGCGCCTGAACGGAATAATGTAATATAACAGGTGCGACACGAAGGGCCACAGCGTCTTCCAAGTGTAGTTACGAACTTTCCACTGCCAACTACCCGATTCCGGTTTGCCCGGGGCATCGTATCGATATTCGACAACGACCTTGTCGAGAAACGGAAAGAGATACAGCATGATCGACTGATTTGTCGCGATCAGTTCGTCCAGTTGATCGGCGAATTCCTTAACATCATAGGATACATGTCGCACTGCCATCGCATTGATGCGCTTCACCCGGTAAGTGACCTCGACCAAGATTCCCAACATGCCGTAGGATGATCGGACTGCCGCCATGAGATCGGGAGTGTCGGCCTCCGTGACTTCGAACACCTCGCCGTCGTACCCGACAAGCTTCGCGCCGATGCAGTACGCGGCTACCTGACCATATTCCCAGCCGCCTTCGACTTCGTCATAAAAAGATGCGTCCTTGGTACCGCCGCACGCGCCTGAACCGACCGTCAGATTGCCGATCTCGCAATTGACGTAAAACTGAAGCCCTTCCTTTTCCAATGCCTTGGCCGCATCTATATGGAAGACGCCGGCCTGCATTGTGATGGTGCGATTTTCCTTGTCGATCTTGAGGATTTTGTTCAGGCCCAGCATATCGATCACGGTGCCATTTTCATTCACCACACATTTCGTCGTCGAATGATGTGATCCCTTCACCCGCACGGGACCCGGGTATCGGCCCTTGTCTTTGACGATGGCCTGAATGTCCCCGATGCTCGTCACCTGCTGCACCGAATGGGCATGATAGGTGATCGCGCGTTTCCAATTCTGAACCTTCCGAACCATGAACGCCCCCGTTCTCTGTCGCCTTATCAATTCGACCTCAGCTTCGGCATCCGTGCTAGGCAGGTTATCCTGCCTTTGCTGTTGCCTTACGCTAGGTTAACAGAAGAGGGCGAGTCGTGCATACTGGCGATAAAGCGGCCCTTGCGCGTGGCGAAATGGGCTGGATCAAGGATACGGCATCATGGCAGAAGAGGTTCTCGACAAGATTCTGGGATGGGTTGCGCGTCGGACCGACCGCTTGGCGACGTGGCACAAATTTCCCTTTCCAGTGGCCCTAGGGATCGTGCTCGGACATCGGGTCAATCTGCGTAACGGGAACCTGTCCGACACCGAAACAGCACCACCGGCACTGGAAAAATGCGACGATCCGGGTCTTCCCGAGGGTTTTGATCACCGCGAATTTCGCACACCCGACGGCAGCTTCAATGACCTCGACCAGCCCTGGATGGGCCGCGCCGGGCAGCGCTTCGGTCGCAACGTTCCGCTGATCGACGGGTTCTGCGAAGCCGAAGATCGCTTGATGTCGCCTAGTCCCCGGCTGGTTTCGAACAAGCTGATGGCGCGGAGGGAGTTCATTCCTGTGCCGCACCTCAACCTGCTGGCTGCGGCGTGGATACAGTTCATGGTGCATGACTGGCTGGGGCACGGCGCGAACGACAAGACAAAGGTCCGGGAGATTCCCTTGCCGGAAGGTGACGATTGGCCCGGCAGAAAGATGACCGTTCTGGCCACCAGCCCGAAAGACAATGTCAGCCCCGCCGATGACGGACGCCCCGACACCTTTTGCAATATCGAAACCCATTGGTGGGACGGGTCCCAGCTTTACGGGTCTAGCTGGTCCTTGATGGAGCGGCTTCGGACGACACCGGATGGTAAGCGGTTGGATGACGGCACGCTCTATCTCGACAACAACGGCCTGCTGCCGCTCGATGATCGCCTTCAGGACAAGCGACCAGGGCAGGAATTGTCGGGAGTTAACGGCAACTGGTGGGCGGGGCTGTCGGTGCTCCACACCCTGTTTGCCCGCGAACACAACGCTATCGCCGCACGCCTTCGCGCCGAATACCCGTATCGTGATGGCGAATGGGTTTTCCAGAAAGCACGTCTCGTGAACGCGGCGTTGATGGCGAAGATACACACAGTTGAATGGACCCCTGCCCTGATGGACAGCCCCGTTGGTCGCATGGCGATGCGCGGCAACTTCTGGGGGCTGACGGGCGAGCGACTGACGCGTGCTTTCGGGCGTATTTCCAACAGCGAGGTCATTGGGGGCATTCCCGGATCACAGAAGGATCATCATGACGTGCCCTATGCGATGACCGAGGAATTCACCTCGGTATACCGCCTTCACTGCCTGCTGCCGGATGATTTCACCTTTCGCAGCGCCGATGATGACGGCATGAGACTGGAAACGGATCTGAACGGTGTTGCCTTCGGAAATGCACGTAAGCTCTATGACCAGTTGAGCTTCAACGACGTGCTCTATTCGCTGGCGACGGAGCATCCCGGCGCTATGTGCCTGCACAATTTTCCTGAGCTATTGCGTCGGATCGACAAGAATCCGGAAGACGGGATTTTCCTCGATCTTGCCGCTGTCGACGTGTTTCGCGACCGCGAAAGGGGTGTTCCGCGTTATGCCGATTTCCGTCGTCTGATCGGGTGTCGCCCGCCGAAAACCTTTGCAGACATCACCGACAACAAGGACGATCAGAAACTGCTCGAAGAGGTCTACGGCACCGTCGACCGGGTCGATTTGCTCATCGGCTGTCTGGCGGAGGCGGGATCAGCGCGAAACTGGCCGCCTCGTTTCGGCTTCTCGGATACCGCGTTCCGCATCTTCATCGTGATGGCCTCGCGACGGCTGAAAAGCGACCGGTTCTTCACCGACGACTTCACCCCGGAAATCTATACAAAGGTCGGCTTCGACTGGGTGCAGAATAACGGGTTTTTCGACGTTCTGGCGCGGCATGCGCCTGGTCTGGCAGGGCATTTCTCCGACGTCCGAAATCCGTTCTTTCCGTGGGCGCGGGGGGCTTAAGATGGTACGCCGCGTTCACATCCCAGCTATCGCGGACCTGTTGATCCTCTCGACCCCGTCGGACATTGCCGAAGCCGCACAACATCCCGCGCTGGATCGCCGTTTTTCAAGCGTTGACGGATCCATTCTGAACGAACTCATCGCCCGACGCATGCACAGAAACCTGCGGATCGGCGACCGGCTGCTGCCATCTGCCGCTCCGCGCGACGATGAGGATCGGCAGACCTCGCAGGCCAAACTTGCCAAACGGCTGAACCGCAAGCAGGCAGCATGGGACACCGCGACCTTAGACGCGCTGGCGGACTACACCCTGGACCGGACCAAACGCCCCTTGGGCTTGCTGGCCCAACAGGCAGTGGGATCGGCTTTCAACAAGGACTACGTCGCAACACGCGATACTTGGCGCGCCGCACAAGTTCTTGACGCCTCGCTGCGCAGTTTCAATCCGTTGCGACGGGCGCTCTGGGCCGCGACAGAGGCCGTACCGCGCGCGCAAAAGCGCCTGGGCCATCCTGTGCATGACAACCCAGCGGCGATCCACGCCACCGGAATCGCCGTGCATACGTTGGTCCGAGCGTTGGAAACCTTGCGAATGGTCATGGCCGACCGTCACCTACAACGAAGCCTATCGACCCGCGCCGTTCTTGCCCGCGCGATCACCGCACCAGACAGTGTTCTGCGTCAGGTGAAAACCCCCTGCACCGTCGCCGGGCAGCCCATGAAGGCGGGGGGGCTTGTCATTCTCAGAACGCGACAAGCGGCAGAAGCGCATCTGGATCTTTCGACAGCATTTCTATCCGGAAGCTGGAGCAAATGCCCCGCAGACAGCTTCGTGCCCCGAATGATCGCGGAGGTCTGGGCGCGCGCGATGGGTGAGAGACTGGACCGCACCGGAGCACTGCCATGATTGCATCCCTTTCGAAATCCGAAACCCGGCAGGCAGCCGAAGCTCGTGCGAAGGACTTTCGTCGGCTACTGCTTTTGGTTCTGGTTGTTGAAGGCATGCTGGGATTGCTTGCCATGGTCTGCCCGACTTGGGTGCTTGGCGATGTGAATGAAACGAGCCGGCTTGGCGGCGCACTGCTGTTGTCTTTTGCAATCATGCATGTCCCGGCGCTTCTACAGGCCGAGCTTTACCGCCTGGCCATCGTTCTCGGTGTCATAGCCCGCATCCTGATCGCGTTGACTGCCCTGTTCCTCACGGCCGGGTTCAACTTCTTCGCACTGATCGAGATGGTCTTTGCCGTCACGCTCTATGTCGGTTTCCGGACAATGGTAATCGCTGTACTGCAGGCACGACCGTGATCAAGTTTTCAGCGCCGTCTGAGCAGGCCGATCTCGTAACTCGCGCGTCATGACAAGGCTGATGCATAACGCGATGGCGACAGTTGCGAGACCGACGCGTAACCCGTGCGATTCTGCGACCAGCCCGATCAATGGTGGTGAAATCAGGAAACCGGCCAATGCGATCTGAGACAATAGCCCCACGTTAGCTGCGGAAGATCGGCCGGGACGCCCAGACACAACCGACACGCCTAGCGGAAAGCCCGAGGAAAGCCCAAGCCCAACCAGCCCAAAGCCAAGGCTTGCAACGGAGCGGTTGCCTGCAAAGACCAGCAACGCCAGACCGATCAACGCGGTCAGCACGAACAGACGCGCCGCACGAACAGTGTCGAATCTCTGCCGAATCCAGTCGCCATTGAAGCGTCCGAAGGCAATCGCGAAAGCGAAGATCAGATAACCGGACCCAGCAGCAGCGGGCGACGCATTAAATACATCGGTCAGGTAGACAGCCGCCCAATCCGCCATCGCACCTTCAGCCAACGCGATACCGCCCGTAAACAGGCACACTGCAAAGACCGGCCAACCGGGACGCGTTGACGGATGTCTGGTCTTCGCCTTGGTTTCGATGGCGGGCAGTTCTCGCAAACCGGTTGCGGCGTACAGCGCTGGTACCACCATCACCAAGGCTATCGTCAGCAGCGACGCGAAGGGTCCGATGCCTTGATGTGCGAAGATGGTAGATACGGCCCCGCCTGCGAGCACGCCAAGGCTCCAGAAACCATGACATCCCGCCATGATCAGCCGGTCGCCGTACCGCTCGATCCGGTCGGCCATGACGTTCATGGCCAACTCGACGGCCGCCATGAATACCCCACCCATCATCAGGAAGTAAAACAGACCCCATTGCGACTGCGCGGTCGGTACGAATGGCATCGCAACGAAAAAGCCGAGCAGAGAAACCAGCAACAACGGTTTTGCGCCGACGCGATCCGCCAGCCGTCCTGCGAAAATTAGCGATATCAGCAAACCGATGGGCATCCCGATCAGTGCCCACGACAAATCTGCCGGGCCAAGGTCAAGCTTTTGCTGCAGCTCGGCGATACGGGGAAACCAGGCCCCCAGCAGCAGCGGCTGAACGAAGAATACCGCGCGAATGAAAAAGCGGTCCTTAGGTCCGGATTGGATATCGGTCATTGTGATCCTTCTCAGCGCATGTCTGAACCCGCGCATCACGACCTGAACTGATACGGAATGCAACCCGGCGTGCGACGAAAAATCATCGGAACGTTAGACTGCTTCCACCTCGCAGATCGACGCCGGATTCCCGGACAACACAATGACGCGATCTGCTAAACGCTTGGCCTCGGTCCGGTCATGGGTCACAAGCAGCAGCGCAGGCCGGAACTGCGCCAGCATGCTTTCGGTAAGGCGCAGCATCGCCTCGTATGTGTCGGGGTCCAGCGACGCGAAGGGTTCATCCATGATCAACAATTCGGGGCGACCGGCAAAAGCACGTGCCAGTGCGACGCGCCGCTGTTGGCCCAACGATAACTGATCCGGGAAATGGTCTGCTGCTCCCGCTAGCCCGACACGCTCAAGCATCTCATGCGCCTGCGAGCCCGAAAGTCCCTTGTTCAGCAACGTCAGGTTTTGCCCGACACGGCGCCAACGCAGGAGATTGGGCTCCTGAAATACCACCGCTTTGCTTTGAACCGTGCTGACCGCCCCATCGAAGTCGTTGTCAATTTCACCCACGATGCGAAGCAATGTGGACTTTCCTACGCCTGACGGGCCGATGATGGCTATTTTTTCAGAGACTTTCATCGAGAAGCTAATGTCTCTTAGGATTTCGCGCGCGCCAAATTTTTTGCTTTGGATAGCAATATCTATCATGCGGTTCTCCAGCGACGGGCCGCGCGTTCCCACGGCTGAAGCAAGAGCACCTCGACAACCAGCATGACCGCGATAAAGGATAGTGAATAGACCAGCACCATCGGCACATCAAACTGCTGAAAATACAGATGCACTTTGAAGCCTATCCCATTGGAACGACCTAGAAATTCAACGACGAGCACTATTTTCCAGATCGTGGCCAAACCCGAACGCGCCGCTACTGCAAAATAGGGTGCGAGCTGCGGCAGATGGATGTGACGCACGCGATCGCAGCGGGACATACCGAATACTTGGGCTAAATCCTCCAACCGTGCCTCGAACGTCCGCGCACCTTCTCGAATGATCGTCACGACGTTTGGGATCTTGTTCAGCGTGACAGCAGCGATAGCCGCCGTTTCATTCAGCCCGATCCACAGATAGCACAGCACGATCAGGACCAGCGCGGGCAGGTTCAGAAACACGACCAGCCAGCTATCGAGCCAGCTATCCACGGTCGCGTTACGCCCCATCACATAACCCAAGCCAGTTCCCAGCACCAAGGCCAGACAAAACGCCCACAGGACGCGTAGCAGGGTGTGGCCCAGATGGGTCGGAAGTTCGCCGGACATCACTTCTTGCCGCATCGGACCTACCAGCGCGGCAGGCGACGGCAGCACCGATGGATCACCGGTCCAGACCGCAGCCAGCCACCAGAGGACAAGCAGTGCGCAGATTGAGCCAAAACGGGCGAATTTGTACCTGGTCATCCTAGTGCGGCAAGCGCAGGAACAACCCCTCGGGCAATTCATTGGCTCGCCCGACGAGGTCTTCACCACCCAATTCCGCCAGCAGGTTCAGCATCCGTGCCGCTGCGGTTTCATCGACGTTGCCGGGTGGCGGAATACCCTCCACAAAACCATCGCGCAACGACCGAAACTCAGTATCGTTCGCGGCGTTCATCAATGGACGCAGATCGTTCCAAACCTGTTCATCGGTTGTCAGGATGATTTTCGCCTCGCGAGACGCGCGGTATAGTCCAACCACCAGTTCAGGGTGCGCTGCTGCGAAATCTTCCTTCAACAAGTAGACCAGCAAGGGCGTATTCGGATCCAGGCCAAGCGACCGCGCCGCCTCAGAGACAGAGACAAGTTCGCGCATCCCAGCGGCCTGCATCTTGGCGGTAAAGTGCCAGAAATTGACGGCCGCATCGGTTTTGCCACTAATCCCCGTCTTGTAGATCAATGGTGGAGCCCCGAATACCTGCTCACTCGTCTCGGCGATGTCGAAGCCATGTTCCTGAATTCCGAACGCCCGCAATAACAGCCAGTTCTTGTCCAATGGTCCGCCCGCGATCCCGATCTTGCCTGTTTTGATATCCACTAAGGCTTGTGCGTCGCTGGATTCCGGTACGAGTATGCCCCCAACTGCCTTGGAATACGGGAACGCGACGTATTCTTTGCCCTCTGCCCGCTGACGCGCCGCCCAGATCCAATCGGTCACGATCACGTCCGTGGCGTCACCTGCAAGGGCTATGCGTGTGGCGGCCCCGTCAGCCAGCCCAAGCACCTCCAGTCGGAAGCCATTCGCTTCGTCAAGCCCGCGCGACTGGATGGTTTTCATTTCCCAGTTTACGGTCCCTGTTTCAAGAACCCCCACGTGGATCACTGGTAGAGGTTCGGCCCACAAAGACGACCAGCCCATCACCAGTGCGATGGTTGGCAAAAGCTTGTGAAGCACGCGCAACGTGATCATGGCCCGGTCACTCAGGCGTCACACGCCAGATCACGTCGCCAACGTCATCGGCCACTAGAAGCGAGTTGTCCGGTCCCAATGTCACACCGACGGGCCGACCATAGGAAAACTTTTCATCAGGCGCGAGAAAGCCGGTCAAAATGTCTTTTGCCGGACCCGACGGTTTACCATCCTTGAACGGTACGAAGATCACGCGATAGCCGCTCAGTGTACTGCGGTTCCACGACCCATGCTGGCCGATTGCCATGCCTTCGCCCCAGCCTGGTAGCGTTCCGTCCGGCACCCAGCACAAACCCAGAGAAGCCGTATGCCCGCCCAAGGCGTAATCGGGCTGGAGCGCGGTGGCAACCTTGGCAGGATCCTGCGGCACCCGATCATCGACGATTTGTCCCCAATAGCATAGTGGCCAACCATAGAACCCACCGTCCTTAACCGAGGTCAGGTAATCGGGCGGCACCTCATCTCCCAACCCGTCACGCTCATTGACGACCGTCCACAGCTCGCCGGTGCTTGGCTCCCATGCCATCCCGACAGCATTGCGTAGCCCGGATGCGAAGATGCGGCTGTCACCTGATTGTAGGTCGATTTCGTAGATCGCGGCGCGCCCCTCTTCCGCCTCCATCCCCTCATCGCCGATGTTGCTGAGAGAGCCCACGCCTGCGTAAAGCTTTTTGCCATCCGCGCTGAGCAGCAGGCTACGCGTCCAGTGACCGCCAGGCTTGAAGTCGACGATTTTGCGTCCTTTGCCGGTGATCTTGTCGGCGCCATCTTCATAGGGGAAGGCCATAACACCGTCGGTGTTTCCTACGTAGAAGGTACCGTCTGTCATTGCCATGCCGAAAGGCTGGGGCTGGTTCTCGATGAACGTCTTTCGGACATCGGCAACACCATCTCCATCCTTGTCACGCAGAAGCGTGATCCGGTTGGCGCTGACACCGGCGGCTTTGGCGCGCTGCATCGTTGTAACCATCGCATAGTCGAATGCGGAACGGATTTTCCCCGGAACACCCGACGACTCGGCAACGAGGACATCACCATTGGGCAACACGTGAATCCACCGCGGATGGTCGAAGTCGCGGGCATAGGCATTGACCTTCAATCCCGGTGCGGCGACTGGTTTTTCGTCGCCCTTCCAGCCGCGCGCCGACGGCATTTTCAACGTCGGAATACCCTGTGGCCGCGCTTCGGGAATTTTGGGTTGCGATCCGAATGCCTGCGTATCTGTATCCGCGCCCTGCCAGCGGCGAAGCAAGATCATGCCGCCGCCAATCATGGCAACGACGCGTGCGAAGCTGCTCGATAATCCCATGAAGTCTCTCCCGTGTTTGCGCTCACGCTAAACGAGAGCGCTGTGGCATGGAAGCGCCCTCGGCCAATTTTCAGGATCAGCCGTTGGGAAGTTTGTACGCCAGAATATAGTCGCCCGGCTTCGTGCCGATCGAGCCGTGGCCGCCGGCGACGATTACGACGTATTGTGTTCCGTCAACGGCATAAGTCATCGGTGTAGATTGGCCGCCGGCAGGCAACCGACCTTTCCACAGCACCTCGCCGGTCGTCAGGTCGTATGCCCGCAGATAATCATCCACTGCCGCTGCAAGGAACGCGACGCCACCTTTGGTGATGATGGGACCGCCAATGCCCGGCACTCCCAGTTCAAACGGAAGTGGCAGAGGCGTCATGTCACGGATCGTCCCGTTCTTGCGCAGATAGGCGATATCCCCGGTACGCAGATCAGCTCCAGCAACATATCCCCATGGGGGGGCCTGACAGGGAACACCCAGAGGGCCAAGAAAGGGATGCATATTAACACCATATGGCGCGCCCTCGTTGCGGTTCACGCCGTGTTCACTTCCTTTCGCTTCGGGATCAAGCGGTGGCAGATCCTCAGCAGGGATAAGTTGCTGAATGAAAGCAAGATGGGTCGGCATGCCGAACATCACTTGACGTTCCGGATCGACCGCGATTGAGCCCCAGTTGAATACACCGAAGTTGCCGGGGTAAACAATCGTACCCTTGGGTGACGGCGGGGTATAGCGTCCCTCGTAACTATAGCGATGCAGCCGGATACGGCAGATCATCTGGTCAATCAGGCTCGCGCCCCACATGTCACGTCCGCGCAGCGGGCGCGGTTCAAAGGTCAGCTTGGACACCGGTTGCGACGGGGCCGTGAAGTCTTCGGGAATGGCTCCGCCAGGTGCGTCGCGTTCCGATACGGGTAGGAAAGGTTCACCATTTCGACGGTCCAGAACATAGATATCGCCTTGCTTCGTCGGTTGGACAAGTGCCGGAATATTCTCATCAGTCTCAGCGGTGAGATCAAGCAGAACGGGCTGCGCGGGTACATCCATGTCCCATAGGTCATGATGGACCGTCTGGAACACCCATTCCTGCTGTCCGCTGTCGACGTTGAGCGCGACGACCGAAGATGAATGTGCTTCTACCGCGTCGCTTCTGCCCATACCAAGCTGGTCCGGAACCTGATTGCCAAGCGGGATATAAACCATGCCTAGTTCCGGATCGACGGAGAACACCGACCAACTGTTCGGTGAGTTGGCCGTATAGGTCTCGCCGTCCGCGATATTGATCGGCGTGGTGTCGTTGGGATTCGCGGAGTCCCAGTTCCAGAGCAACTCGCCTGTAAGGATGTCGAACGCACGGATCACGCCCGATGGCGAGTAGATGGAGTAGTTGTCATTTACGGCGCCGCCGATGATCAGCTTGCCATCCACCGCGATGGGCGGCGATGTTGAATAGTAAAAGCCCGCCGGGTTGAAGGGCATGCCGCGTTCCAGATGTAGCGTGCCATTTTCCGCGAAGCTATCACAGACACTACCGTCAGCCGCATCCAGCGCGATCAGCCGCGCATCAGCGGTTGGCAGATAGACACGCTCGGCACAGGGATCGCCAACATCAATGTCGGGGTTCTTCCAGTAGGTTACACCTCGGCATGTTTGGTGCTGGCGGTCGGGCTCCAGCCCGGAGTTGGCGTCGAATTTCCATTTCTGTTCTCCGGACACAGCATCAATAGCGATTGCCCAGTTATGCGGTGTGCAGACATAAAGCGTATCACGTATTTTGAGGGGGGTTACCTGATAGGTCGTTTCGCCGACGTCATCGGGTCCTTTGACATCACCGGTTTGGAACTGCCATGCCAGCTCCAGTTGCGCGACATTATCACGTGTGATTTGTTCCAGCGGGCTGTAGCGTTGCCCATATTGGGTGCGTCCGTAGCGGTGCCAGTCCTCTGGTCCAAAATCATCGCCCAACGCCGGATCGGGCGTAACGACCGCTTCCGGCAATCGACCGGGTATATCGATCACGTTCTGGGTCATGGAAATAACGGCGATCACGATGGCAAGCGCGTTCGACAAGGCGAGCGGGATAATCGCCTTGGAACGGCCATCGTGCATGCCGCGGCGAATGGCCGGAAGACAGAGCCAAAGCCCAAGAAGCACGATCAGGCCGCCGCGCGCGCCAAGTTGCCACCAATCGAAGCCGATTTCCCAGATAGCCCAAGCCAAAGACCCGAGAATGTAGGCCGAGTATATCCAGAATACGCGGGAGTCGCGCTGAAAAGTGCACCAGGCGCAAGTCAGAAAGACAATGCCTGCCACCGCATAGTACCAGCTCCCACCCAAAGCGGCCAACCAAACTCCGCCTATTCCCAAGACTGTCCCGAGAAGTGCGAAGATGATGGCTGTGATCAAATGTAGCATAAGAGCCTCTTCCGCATTGCAAATGCCCGAACGGTCCTAGTGAAGGCGCGCGGCCTCTGCCGAATAGCCAAATCGGATTTTATACGAGGCACTTAGGCATGAATCTTACGAAAGCGCAACGGGCTGGGGCAGTGACTTGGACGAATGCGGAACCGAAGCTCCGCATGTCGTTCAGTGATTGTGACGTGGCGGCGTCTTGGAAATCTGGCGGAAATTATCCGCCCCTTCCATGATCGCCCCGTCACTGAGCTGCGTCACCCTTTCGCGGTAGATCTGCTGCCATGGCGTCGCGTCGGCAGGGACAGGTGGGATGCCATCCTTCCTGCGTTCTGCCAATTCTGCATCGTCAACCAGTAGGTCGCATTCGCCCTTGTTGAAGTCGATGCGGATCACGTCGCCGTTCCTGATCCATGCCAGTCCACCGCCCGCGGCGCTTTCCGGCGAGGCGTGCAAGATTGACGGGCTGTCTGCAGTTCCGGACTGGCGACCGTCTCCAATCGTCGGCAGGCTCTGGATACCTTTTGCCAACAGCGCATCTGGTGGCTGCATGTTGACGACTTCGGCGCTTCCGGGCCAGCCTTTCGGGCCAGCGCCACGGATCACAAGGATGGTGTTTTCGTCGATGCCGAGCGATGGGTCGTTGATCTTTTCGTGGTATTCCTCCGACCCGTTAAAGACGACCGCCTTTCCCTCGTAGATACCTTCCTTACCTGGCACCTGAAGAAAACGTTTGCGGAAATCGTCAGAGATCACGCTCATCTTCATAATGGCAAAGTCGAACAGGTTGCCCTTGAGTACGAGAAATCCGGCTCGTTCGACCAGAGGATCGGCATAGGGTCGGATCACTTCGCGATCCTGGCTTTCGCGACCTTCGAGGTTTTCCGCCACGGTTTTGCCCGTCACGGTTGGGAGGGCACCGTCGATCTTACCCGCCTGCAACAGTTCCCACATGATCGCAGGTACGCCCCCTGCCCTGTGGAAGCGCTCGCCCAGCCAGCGTCCGGCGGGCTGTACATCCGCCAGTAGCGGGATGTCGAAACCGTGCTTTTCCCAATCGGTCGTGTTCAGCTCGACACCCGCATGTTTGGCCATGGCGTTGAGATGCGGCTGCGCATTGGTGGACCCACCAAGCGCAGTGTTGATGCGGATCGCGTTCAGGAACGCCTCGCGCGTCATGATCTGTGATGGCCGGATGTCTTCGTTGACGAGTTCCACGGCGCGAAGGCCGGTGCGATAGGCCATCTGCCCCCGTTCACGATACGGTGCCGGGATCGCGGCGCAGCCGGTCAATGACATCCCCAAGGCTTCGGCCATTGCATTCATCGTGCTGGCCGTGCCCATCGTGTTGCAATGACCGAGCGACGGCGCGGACCCCATGGCAGCGTCAAGGAACTGTTCTTCATTGATTTCGCCGGCGCCCAGCTTGCGGCGCGATTGCCAGATCACGGTGCCGGACCCGACCAGCTTGCCCTCATGCCAGCCATCGAGCATAGGCCCGCCCGACAATACGATCGCCGGGATATCGACGGTCGACGCAGCCATAAGCGCGCTCGGAGTGGTCTTGTCGCAGCCGGTGGTCAGCACGACTCCGTCGATCGGGTAGCCATACAGGATTTCGACCAGTCCCAGATAGGCGAGGTTGCGATCCAGCGCGGCGGTCGGGCGCTTGCAGTTCTCGAAAATCGGATGCGTGGGAAACTCGATGGGAATGCCGCCCGCATCGCGGATACCGTCTCGCACCCGTTTCACAAGGTCGACGTGAATCTTGTTGCACGGTGTCAGGTCGGAGCCGCTTTGTGCAATACCGATTACTGGTTTGCCGGAACGAAGCTCTTCGGGCGTAACCCCGTAGTTCATCCACCGTTCAAGGTAGATCGCGGTCATGTCGATATGGTCGGGATTGTCGAACCAGTTCTGCGAGCGCAGGCGGCGTTTTGGCTGAGTCATTGCAGGGCCTTTGACTTGGCGTTGATCTGTTCAAGGTAGACGAGAAGTGCGCTGTGATCCATTTCAGCACCGCCGCCTTCGACAAAAGCGTCAAATGCTGCACGCGCCGTATCCGCAAGCGGCAAGGTCAGTTCGTTTGCGTCTGCCACGTCACGCGCGGCGTTCAGGTCCTTGAGCTGCAAGCGCGACGGGCCGCCGGGTTCGAAATCGCGACGCACCATGCGCCCGCCGTGGAGTTCCAGAATGCGGCTCTCGCAAAAGCCCCCGCGGATCGCGTCGCGAAACGCGGCCGGGTCAGCCCCACCCGCACGGGCGAAAATCATCGCTTCGGCCACCGCGCCAATCGTCGTCGCGACAATCTGCTGGTTGGCCAGCTTGCAAATCTGACCTGCTCCGGACGGACCGACATAAGTCACCCGGCCCAAGGCAGCGAAAACATCGGATAAAGCCTTCACATCCGTCTCGTCGCCGCCAGCCATGATGGCCAGCGATCCTTCATTGGCTCCCACCACGCCGCCAGAGACGGGCGCATCAATGTGGCGGACACCAAGTTTTGCGAGACGTTTGGCGTGGTCACGTGCAATAGCCGGAGCAATGGAGCTGGTGTCGACGAAGATTGTCCCTTCAGCGAGCGATCCCGCCACTTTTTGCAAGAAAAGGACGTCTTCTACCGCCGGACCATCCGAAAGCATGGTGAACACGACATCCGCGTCTTCTACGGCGGTCGCCGGCGTTGCGGCGAGCGTCGCGCCATCCAACACAAGCGCCTCCGCTTTCGTCGGGTTTCTGTTCCAGACCGTGACCGCATAGCCGGCAGCCAACAGGCGGCGTGCCATCGGCGCCCCCATCAGCCCCGTGCCCAGAAAGGCAATGGATGGTTTAGACATCACAGGCTTCCTCCCAGTTCATCCTCGATATGTGCCTGAATGATCTCATCGAAGCTGGTTTCGGCGGAAAATCCAAGCTCTGTCGCGCGGTCGGCTTCGAACCCCGGTGCCCAACCGTCGACCATTGCGATGATCTTCTCGTCCGGCACATGCTTTATCAGGGCAACAGCCTTGTCACCAGCGACCCGGCGCAGGGCTTCGATCTGTTCGCCCACCGTAGCGCTTAGGCCCGGCATCGACAGGTTTCGGCGCGGGCCAACCTTTGCCAGATCAAGGGTCGCCCCGTGGAGCAGAAAACCCACTGCCGCGCGGGGCGACGCATGCCAGTGGCGAACGGATTCATCCACTGGCAATACAGCTTCCTGCCCGACCAGCGGCTCGCGCAGAATGGACGAGAAAAAGCCCGAAGCCGCCTTATTGGGTTTGCCCGGACGAATGCAGATCGTGGGCAACCGGATGCCGATACCGTCGAAGAACCCACGGCGGCTATAGTCAGACAACAAAAGTTCCCCGATTGCCTTCTGGGTGCCGTAGCTGGTTAGCGGGGTCGTGTGGAAGTCGTCCGGGATCGGGTAAGGCAGGGGCTTGCCAAACACGGCGATGGAGGATGTGAATACCACACGCGGCTGATAGCCGTCTTCCATATGCGCCACTCGGATTGCGTCGAACAGCGCTCGGGTGCCGTCCAGATTGATGCGGTAACCCTTATCGAAGTCGTCTTCCGCCTCCGCCGACACGATGGCGGCCAAATGGAAGATCGTATCCGGACGGGTTGCGACAAGTTTTTCCGCTTCGCCTGCGAGCGAAAAATCCGATGCGACTGATGTAACCTTACCCTCGAACCCTGTGGGCGCATCCGCTTTGATCACGTCGACCAGCGTCATCTCGGAAATAGCGGTTTCCCCCAGTGTGCCTTCTGCGGCCAGTCTTTGCGTGAGCTTCCGGCCGACCATACCCGCAGCCCCGATAATGGCGATATGCATGCTTCGTTCTTTCTGTCTATGAAGTTGCCTAGATGTAGGGTTGTCTGATAACCATGTGCAGACTTACCAGTTCAGGGCGCACTGTCCAACTGATTCAAAAAACCGCTTGGGGGGAATACATGACGAGGAGCGCCACATTGGTTCGCGAAGATATGCAGAAAATCCTGCGAGAACAGCTGGACGGAATGCCAATCTGGACCGATGCGAAGGATATGGAGCGCTATGTCAGTGACTGGCACAAAGACGTTGTCAGCGGGGCCGTCGCGGTGCTGCGTCCGGGTTCAACCGAAGAGGTCGCAGCAGCAGTCAAGCTGTGTCGGGACCTGGACCTCGATATCATCCCACAGGGTGGAAATACTGGCTTGGTGCTTGGTGCTGTGCCGGACGACCCCAAGCGTCAAGTCGTAATTTCACTGGAGCGGATGAACAAGATCCGCCACATAGACCCCGAAAACTTCTCCGCAATCGTTGATGCAGGCTGCGTCCTGAGTGAGATGAAGGACCAGTTGGCCGAGCGGGAGATGTTCTTTCCGCTGGCGCTTGGGGCGCAAGGCAGCTGCCAGATCGGCGGGAACGTATCCACCAATGCCGGTGGGGTGAATGTCCTGCGCTATGGGATGACGCGTGAATCCGTTCTGGGGCTGGAGGTTGTTCTGCCGGATGGGACCATCTGGAACGGGCTGAACTCACTAAGAAAGGACAATCGTGGGATTGACCTGAAGCAGATGTTCATTGGCGCAGAAGGCACATTGGGGATCGTCACAGGAGTCGCGTTGAAACTGTCGCCCCTACCGACTCAGGTGGAAACTGCCTTGGTGGCCCTTGGGTCGTTGAATGACGTCATCCAGCTTTATCGGCGTGCACGGGTGGATTGCTGCGACCTGATGTCAGCTTTCGAGTTGTTGCCGCCCTCTGCCTTCAGCCTCGCTCAAGCCGCGATTCCTGACCTCCCCATCCCTGTCTCTGACGAATTCCCCGCGTATGCGCTGATCGAGTTGTCGGGTAGCGGATTGGTGGATGTTGCTGATCTGCTGGCGCGTTTCCTGGAAAGAGCTATGGAAGACGAACTTGTGCTGGACGGTACCGTCGCCGCATCACGCGCGCAGGCGGCAAGCATATGGGCCATTCGTGAAGGCATGAACGAAGGGCAGGCCCTGCATGGGCCACATATGCGAACGGACTTCTCGGTGCCACTCGCTCAGATGGCGGCGTTCATCACAGAGGCAGAGGCCGCGATCACTTCCGCGCTGCCCGACTGTGTTTGTGTTTCATATGGGCACGTTGGCGACGGTAATGTCCATCTGAATGTGTTGCCCCCAAAAGGTCTGTCGCGCGACGAATGTGACATGCGGATCGATCAGTCGAAGAAGATCGCGAACGAGGTGCTGTACAACTTCAAAGGGTCGATCTCGGCAGAACATGGGATTGGGCGTTTGAAACAAGCGGATTTCGAGGCGCATCTTCCTGATGCCAATCTGGAGTTGATTTCACGCATCAAGCACGCGCTTGATCCTGAGTTGCGCATGAATCCCGGCTGCCAGCTTTCCCGACAGGCGACGCCATGAGCGGCCCGAACTTCTCCAGCCTAAGCCGCAAGAACCTATTGCCCGGGCGTGTTGCAGACGGGATTCGGGCCGAGATCGAGGCAGGCAATCTGCAACCTGGCGACAAACTGCCGACCGAACACAGCCTTGCCGATAGCTTCGCCGTCAGCCGTTCGGTCATTCGAGAGGCTATCGCTCATTTGCGCAACGAAGGGCTGGTCGAATCTCGCCAAGGCGTCGGGGCTTTCGTTACCCTGCCTGCAGAGCGCGAAACGCTTCGGATCGCGGCGGATGGGCTGACGGATATCGAACGCTTCCGCGACCTCTATCAACTGCGGTTGGTGTTGGAGATTTCTGCGGCGGGGTTGGCCGCGCGCAACCGGACAGACGCCCAGCTGGCAGCGCTCGACGACGCTCTGGCGATCATGTCGGGTGCAAAGAAGTGGGAAGAAGAAGGGATCGCCGCAGATCTGAAATTCCACGAGATACTGGCCAAAGCCACAGGCAATGAATACTTTCCGGCCGTTTTGGGCTTCATTGCGCAGCGCATCGGGCAGGCCATCGTGACCGCACGAGAACGTGAAGGCATGAAGGCGGTGGTCTCGGCAACGATCTCAGAGCACACCGCCATCCGCGATGCCATTGCCTCCGGCAACGCAGAAGAAGCGCGCAAGGTCATGAAAACGCACCTGGTTTCTGCCGCACAACGTGTCTCTCTGAAAATGGAATTCTTGGAGGACGGCCTGTAGCCCGGCACCTGATTGCTTCGATGCGCGAATTTTACTTGTTAGGTTGTCGGACATCTTTTACCTCTGCCCAACATGGTGGGATTCGGAACCGCCGGCAGAGAAACGGCCCTTCGGGGCAAACGGGGGGAGAAATGCAAAGAACAGTCGATCTGTTTTACCGTTTTCTCGAATTGTTGCTGGTATTGTTGCTCAGCGGCATGGTGGTCATGGTCTTTCTGAACGTTGTGCTTCGCTACGGGTTCAACTCTGGCGTCACCGTCTCCGAGGAATTGTCACGTTATTTCTTCGTGTGGCTCACCTTCATCGGAGCCGTCGTGACGTTCCGCGAAGGATCGCATCTGGGGATCGAAACGCTTGTTTCACGCCTGTCGCGAAAGGGGCGCATCACCTGCATGATCTTGGTCAACGTGCTGATCATGCTCGTCTCGGCAATTTTCTTTCTTGGCACATGGAAACAACTGCCAATCAACGCGACCATGCATGCGCCTGTATCCGGACTTCGTATGAGCTGGGTGTTCGGAGTAGGCATGTTCACCGGCGGAATGATGTTCTTGATAGCCGCAGAGCGCCTGTTCCGCATCGTGACAGGTCGTGTGACGGATGACGAAATTTCTGCCTTCGCCGGGGAACACACTATTGAACAGCTGATGGAGCGCGGAGAATGACTTTAGTCGTATTCGTCGGCACCCTTCTGGGGTCCATGGCCATTGGCCTGCCCGTGGCCTTCGCCCTGATGTTCTGCGGCGTGATCCTCATGAGCTACATGGGGATGTTCAACACGCAGATCGTCGCGCAGCAGATGATTTCCGGCGCTGATACTTTCACGCTACTCGCAATTCCGTTCTTCATTCTCGCGGGTGAGTTGATGAACTCCGGCGGCTTGTCCAAGCGGATCATCAACTTTGCCCTAACCTGCGTCGGCCACATTCGTGGCGGGCTGGGGATCGTCGCGATCATCTCTGCGATCATCATGGCGTCACTATCCGGGTCTGCCGCCGCCGATACCGCCGCGCTGGCATCCATCCTGATCCCGATGATGGCGCGTGCCGGCTACAACGTGCCGCGTTCCGCTGGTCTGATGGCTGCGGGTGGCATCATTGCGCCGGTCATCCCGCCGTCGCTGGCCTTCATCATCTTCGGTGTCGCGGCTAATGTCTCGATCACCAAGCTGTTCATGGGCGGGATCGTTCCCGGCCTGTTGATGGGGCTGGTGCTGGTTTTCACTTGGCTGCTGGTTGTCAAGAAGGACAACATTGAAACCCTGCCGCGTCAGCCGATGAAAGTGCGTCTTCGCGCCACTGCGGATGCAGCATGGGCGCTTGGCATGCCGGTTATCATCTTGGGCGGCATCCGTTTTGGGATCGTCACGCCAACCGAAGCTGCAGTGATTGCTGCCGTGTATGCGTTGCTGGTCGGGCTGTTCGTCTATCGGGAACTGAAATTCAGCGATCTTTACCGGGTCATTCTGCAGGCCGCCAAGACCACGTCAGTCGTGATGTTCCTCGTTGCCGCCGCGCTTGTGTCGGCTTGGCTAATCACCATGGCGAATATTCCTGCTGAACTCGGCAGTCTGATCGAGCCACTGATCGACCGTCCGAAGCTGCTTCTTCTGGTCATCATGGCGCTCGTCCTTGTGGTCGGCACGGCACTTGATCTGGCGCCGACCATCCTGATCCTGTCCCCTGTCCTGATGCCCATTATCAAGGAGGCGGGAATTGATCCGGTCTATTTCGGCGTATTGTTCATCATGAACACCTGCATCGGCCTGATCACGCCGCCGGTCGGTGTTGTGCTAAACGTGGTCAGCTCCGTGTCCAAGGTGCCTCTCGGGCAGGTCGTCTGGGGTGTGTTCCCCTTCCTGCTGGCGCAAATTCTGGTGCTGATCCTGTTGGTCCTGTTCCCCGGTATCGTTCTGGTGCCGCTGAACTGGCTGATCTGACGTCCAATCAATGTTTCGATGAGGAGGAAACCAATGAAACATCTGATGCTCGCGACTACCGCTGTGGCTCTGACGCTTTCGAGTGTCTTGCCCGCTGCTGCGGAATTCAACAACCGCAACATTCGCGTTTCCAACGGTATCAACGAAGATCATCCTGTTGGTGACGGCATCCGCGCGATGCAGGAATGCCTGGATGAGAAATCAGGCGGCAAGCTTGAACTGACCGCATTCTGGGGCGGTGCGCTTGGCGGCGACCTTCAGGCGACGCAAGCGTTGCGATCCGGTGTGCAAGAGGCCGTCGTCACCTCGTCATCGCCACTGGTCGGCATGATCCCAGCACTTGGCGTGTTCGACCTGCCCTTCCTGTTCAAAGACGCAAGTGAAGCGGACGCCGTAATGGACGGTGAATTCGGCGACTTGATCAACGAGAAGCTGGAAGAAGCCGGCCTGATCAATCTCGCTTACTGGGAAAACGGCTTCCGGAACGTGTCGAACTCGGTACGCCCGATCACTAAATGGGAAGATCTGGACGGCATCAAGATGCGTGTCATGCAGAACAACATCTTCCTCGACACCTTCAAGAACCTCGGCGCGAACGCAACACCAATGTCGTTCGGCGAAGTTTTCTCAGCGCTGGAAACCCACACCATCGACGCACAGGAAAACCCTTACGTGACGATCGATACCTCGAAGTTCTACGAAGTGCAGGATTACGTATCAGAAACCAACCACGCCTACACGCCGTTCCTGTTCCTGTTCTCCAAGCCTATCTGGGACACCTATACCGAAGACGAACAGGCGGCGCTGCGTGAATGCGCAGTTGTCGGTCGTGACGTGGAACGTTCCGTCATCCGCGAGGCCAACCAGGAATCGCTTGCCAAAATTCAGGAAGAGGGCATCGAGTACAACACGCTCTCTGACGACGAATACGCACGGATGCTGGAAAAGTCGCAAATCATCTATGACAAGTACCGCGAACAAATCGGTGGCGATATCGTTGACGCGGTACAGGAACAACTGACGGAAATTCGCGGCTAAGTTTTTTGGGCTCAGTTGTGCCCTCGAACACGAAAGCGCGCGCCAGGTTTCTGGCGCGCGCTTTTCTTCGATATGCAGGAGGTATCATGTCCACTCAACTATTCGATCTGACTGGAAAAACAGCACTTGTGACAGGCTCGTCCCGAGGTTTGGGCCGGGCGATTGCCGAAGGGCTCGGCAGGGCCGGCGCACGGATCATTTTGAATGGCGTTAACGCTGACCGGTTGGATCGAACCACCGACGAATTGCGCCGCGCCGGGTTGGACGCGATTGCTGCGCCCTTCGATGTGACGGATGAAGACGCCGTGCTTGCCGCGTTTGATCATTTCGACGCGGATAGCGTCGAGATCGACATCTTGGTCAACAACGCCGGAATTCAGATCCGCGGCCCGATCATCGACTATCCCACCAAGAATTGGCGCAAGGTGATCGACACCAATCTCACCTCCGCCTTCATCGTCGGGCGGGAAGCCGGGCGTCGGATGGTCGCGCGAGGCCAGGGCAAGGTGATCAACATCGGATCCCTGATGAGCGGGCTGGGCCGAGCCACGACAGCGCCTTATGCGGCGGCCAAGGGCGGGATCAAGCTGCTTACCCAGACCATGACCGCCGAATGGGCGCGCAGCGGTGTGCAGGTCAATGCGATTGGGCCGGGATACATGGTGACGGACTTGAACGAGGTGCTCACCTCGGACGAAAAATTTGACAGCTGGGTCAAGTCGCGCACACCAACGGGACGTTGGGGTCAACCGGAAGAGTTGGTTGGCACCGCTGTATTCCTCGCGTCAGACGCATCGAACTATGTCAGCGGCCAGATCATCTATGTCGATGGAGGCATGAGCGCAGTCATCTAGATCGCGTCATGCCTCGATCAGTACCGCGCGGAAGTCGTTCACGTTCGTATGAGTCGGGCCGGTTTCAACCAGCCCGTCAACTTTCGCGAAGTAGCTGTAAGCATCATGCGCCGTCAGAAATTCACGGGCTGTACGGCTGTCCAGTTCTTCTCTGAACTCCGGCAACCATATCGCGCCGGCATTGTCCTCTGAGCCGTCGCGCCCGTCTGTGTCGCAGAAAATAGCCGATATGTGCGGCTCATCCCAGCAAGTCAGAGCAAAGGATAGCAAGCCTTCGCTGTTCCGGCCGCCCTTGCCCGGAATACGATCTCCGACTGTAACGGTCGTTTCACCCCCGGAAATCAGGACGCATGGTGCAGATGCGGGTTGACCGTATTGCACAACTTGCTTGGCGATGCCCGCCATCACCTTGCCGACGACACGGGCTTCGCCTTCGATCGCGTCTCCAAGGATTAGCGGAGTTACTCCGGCGTCACGCGCCACCTGCGCTGCAGCTTCCAAAGATTTCTGCGGTGTGGCGATCATGTGCAGTTCCCCGGATACATCTGCGGGGACCTCGGAGCTTTCTATGACTGCACGAATGTTCGGGGCCAGATCGATGCCATAGCGGTCAATAATTTCCAGCGCTTCAGCGGCGGATCCCGCGCCGGAGGCCGTCGGTCCTGAGGCGATGTGCGCAGGGTTGTCCCCGGGCACATCGCTGATCATAAGGGTGATGCAACGCGCAGGTTGAGCCAACCTCGCGAGTTTACCACCCTTCACTTTTGACAGGTGCGCGCGAACGGTATTCATCTCGTCAATCGCGGCCCCGGAATGCAACAGAGCTTTTGTAACCTGCTGCTTCTCCTCAAGCGTCAGGCCGTCTGCGGGCAAGGGCATCAGGGATGACCCACCCCCGCTGATCAGAAACAGAACAGTATCCTTATCGGTCAACCCAGACACCATATCGCAGATACGGTGTGCGGCCGCGGTACCACGGGCATCGGGCACGGGATGCGACGCTTCGACCAGTTCGATCTGTTGCGTGGGCAGCTTGGCGCCGTCGTTGACGATCACCAGCCCCTCGCATGGTCCCCATGCTTTTTCGACCGCGACGGCCATGGCGGCCGAAGCCTTGCCACAGCCCACGACAATCACGCGACCGTCCGGGCGCGGCGGCAGCACGGCAGGCACGGCTATCGTCGGATCCGCCGCTTTGACGGCGGCATGGAACATTGCTTCCAGAAGCTTTCGTTTCTCCATGCGGCCCTCTGCTAGTGTAGCTTCGTTAACAGGGCATCGATGGACTGCTTGGCGTCCCCGTAGAACATCCGCGTGTTTTCTTTGAAGAACAGCGGGTTTTCGATGCCGGAGTAACCGGTTCCCTGCCCGCGCTTGGACACGAATACCTGCTTGGCTTTCCAGACCTCCAGAACCGGCATGCCGGCGATAGGGCTGTTCGGGTCGTCCTGCGCGGCCGGGTTCACGATGTCGTTTGAACCAATGACGATGGCAACGTCCGTTTGCGGGAAGTCGTCGTTGATCTCGTCCATCTCCATGACGATGTCATAGGGTACCTTCGCTTCGGCCAGCAGCACGTTCATGTGACCCGGCAGGCGGCCCGCGACCGGGTGGATTGCAAAGCGAACCTCCTTGCCCGCTGCGCGCAGCTTGCGAACCAGCTCGCTTACCGATTGCTGGGCCTGTGCCACTGCCATGCCGTAGCCCGGCACGATGATCACGCTGTCAGCATCGTCCAGAGCGGCCGCCACGCCATCGGCGTCGATGGCGATTTGCTCGCCCTCGATCTCCGCCGCGGGCCCCGTTGTTCCGCCAAAGCCGCCAAGGATCACGCTGACAAAGTTGCGGTTCATCGCCTTGCACATGATGTAGCTCAGGATCGCGCCCGAGGACCCCACCAGCGCGCCGGTGACGATCAGCAGGTCATTGCCCAGTGTGAAGCCGATAGCCGCTGCCGCCCAGCCGGAATAGCTGTTCAGCATCGAGACGACCACGGGCATGTCCGCACCACCAATACCCATGATCAAGTGCCAGCCGATGAAGAAGGCCAGCGCCGCCATGATCACCAGTGTCCAGATACCTGCGCCCGAGAAATACATGATCCCCAGCAATATGCTTAGCGCCAGCGCACCCGCATTCAGCATATGTCCGCCCGGAAGCTTCTTCGGTTTACCGTCGATCTTGCCCGCCAACTTGCCAAACGCCACGACGGAGCCCGTGAAGGTCACCGCGCCGATGAAGATGCCAAGGAACACCTCGATCTGCAGAAAGGTGATCTCGGCGGGTGTTTTTGTAGCGACCTTGGCTGCGAAACCTGAAAAGCCATCCATCGCCTCGCCCGCCGCTTGCGCGGCGGCAACGCGAATGCGTTCGATATCGGCGTTGAAACCGATGAAGACAGCCGCCAGACCGACAAAGCTGTGCAACGCTGCGACAAGTTGCGGCATCTCGGTCATCTCGACGCGCTTGGCGACAATTGCACCTGCGACAGCGCCGATTGCCATCATCGGGATCACAAGCCACAGCTTGCCGACGCCCGGGCCAAATACCGTGAACAGCACCGCGACACCCATACCGACGATGCCGTACCAGACCGCGCGTTTCGCACTTTCCTGCCCTGAAAGCCCCCCCAACGAGAGGATGAACAGAACACTCGCCGCGATGGATGCGGCGGATACCAATCCGTATGCCATTAATCTGCTCTCCTCAGGATTTCTGGAACATCGCCAACATGCGGCGCGTGACCATGAAGCCACCCACGACGTTAATCGTCGCGATCAGGATGGAAATGGAGGCTAGCAGAACAACCAGCCAGTTGCCCGACCCGACCTGTAGTAGCGCCCCCAGAATGACGATGCCGGAGATCGCGTTGGTCACCGCCATCAGCGGCGTGTGCAGGCTGTGCGACACATTCCAGATCACCTGGAAGCCCACGAAACACGCCAGCGCGAACACGATGAAATGCTGCATGAAGCTCGCTGGCGCCACCAGCCCCAGCAGGAACATCAGCGCACCACCCGCACCCAGCATGATAAGCTGACGCTTGGTGGCCTCTTTGAAGGCGGCGACCTCTTGCGCCTTCTTTTCCTCTGTCGTCAGTTCCTTGGGTTTTTCCTTCGGCTTTTGCGCGGCAATCGCGGCCACTTTGGGCGGCGGTGGCGGGAAGGTTATGTCACCCTCATGCGTCACCGTCGCGCCCCGGATGACGTCATCTTCCATGTTGACGTTAGGCTGACCGTCCTTTTCCGGCGTCAGATCGGTCATCATGTGACGGATGTTCGTCGCGTAGAGCGTCGACGACTGCGTGGCCATCCGGCTCGGGAAATCCGTGTAGCCCACGATAGTAACGTTGTTGGGCGTTACGATCTTTTCATCCGGCTCGGTCAATTCGCAGTTGCCACCGCGCTCAGCCGCCAGATCCACGATCACGGAGCCCGACTTCATTGCCTCGACCATATCCTTGGTCCACAGCACAGGCGCATCGCGATTCGGGATCAGCGCCGTGGTGATGACGATGTCCACCTCGGGCGCGAGCTCACGGAACTTCTCCAGCTGCTTTTCCCGGAACTCGGGGCTGGAGGGTGCCGCATAGCCGCCCGTTGCCGCGCCATCGGTCTGGGCCTCTTCGAAATCTAGATAGACGAATTCCGCGCCCATCGATTCGATCTGCTCGGCCACTTCCGGGCGGACGTCGAACGCATAGGTGATCGCACCAAGCGAGGTAGAGGTCCCGATCGCGGCCAGTCCGGCCACGCCCGCCCCCACGACCAGAACCTTCGCCGGTGGCACCTTGCCCGCCGCCGTAACCTGGCCAGTGAAGAAGCGTCCGAAATTGTTGCCCGCTTCGATCACCGCGCGGTAGCCCGCGATATTGGCCATTGACGAAAGCGCGTCCATTTTTTGCGCGCGCGAAATACGCGGGACCATGTCCATCGCGATGACGGTAGCGCCTTTTTCGCGCGCCAGTTCCATCAGCGCCTCATTGGCGGCCGGATAGAACATTGAAATCAGGATCTGACCCTTGCGCAGACGCTTGACTTCCGTTTCGGTCGGAGGTCGCACCTTTGCGACGATATCGACGGCCTTGTAGAGCTTGGCCGCGGTGTCGATCACCTCGACACCGGCCGCCTCATAAGCCTCGTCTTCAAACCCGGCAGCCTTCCCGGCGCCTTTTTCAACGGCTACGTCATAGCCGAGTTTCTGTAGTTGGCCCGCGCTGTCGGGGGTCAGCGCGACACGTTGCTCCCCCTCGTGGACCTCAGCAGGTACTCCGAATTTCACGTGCTCTTCCCTTTTAACTCCGCTCAGCAAACATCGCGTGCGCGTTCGATTATTGTTTGCATAACGTCATCCGCATCGCGTTTCCACCAGTTCAGGGCCGAGAAGATTTCCACTTCGTTCAATCCGCTGAATCCTTGAGCTTCCACATCCGAACGGATGCCTTTGAGGTCGATCACGCCATCACCCATCATTCCACGGTCCGTCAGCAAATCGCGCGTCGGCACCAACCAGTCACACAGGTGGAAAGCCATCAAACGATCCCGTCCGGCGCGAACAAGCTGGTCCTTCAGTTCCGGATCCCACCAGATGTGATACACGTCAGCCGCAACGCCAATCCCCGCACCAAGCTGATCACAGATATCGAGCGCATGGCGCAGCGTATTCACCACGGCACGGTCACCTGCATACATCGGATGAAGCGGCTCGATCGCGATCTTCATGTCGACGGTCCGGGCGTAGTCGAGTGTCTTCGCCAGCCCCTCGGTTACGATGCCACGCGCGCCTTGGATGTCTTTAGATCCCTCGGGCAACCCTCCAACGACCATGACCAGGCATTCAGCCCCGATGGTCACGGCTTCGTCGACCGCACGCTTGTTGTCGTCGATCACAGCGTCCGTCAAAGCGCCTTCGGCTGTATACCACCCACCGCGACACAAGCCGGAAACGCCCAGCCCGTTGTCCTTGATCGCGCGGGCCGCTTCTTCGACGCCCATCTCGTGCAGTTTGTCACGCCAGGGCGCAATGCCGCCGAAACCGTGGCGCGCGCATCCATCGATACATTCGCGCAGATTCCATTGTTCCTTGACTGTCGCCGTGTTCAGCGACAGTCGATCTGGGGTAATCACATCCATCAGACAACCCCCCGCGCCGCAAAGACCGCCGCAGCGCGCTTGGCCGACTCATCAGGATTGATGAACAGTCCGGCCTCGTTTGCAAGGCGCACGATCTGCCCAAGGTGCTGGGTCGAGCGCGTGCTTTCCTGCCCACCAACCATCGTGAAATGATCCTGATGCCCGTTCAGATAGGCCAGGAACACAACACCGGTCTTGTAGAAGCGGGTCGGGGCTTTGAAGATGTGCCGTGACAGAGGCACAGTGACATCGAACGCATCGTGGTAGGTCGCACTATCGCCTTTGGCCAATGCTGTCAGCGCACGGCACGCGGCGCCTGCAATGGGATCAAAGATACCGAGAAGCGCATGGGAATAGCCCTGCTCGTCGCCTTCGATCAATTCCGGATAGTTGAAGTCATCCCCGGTATACATCTTCACGCCGTCAGGCAGTTGTCGCCGCATGGCGATTTCCTTCTCTGCCGACAGGAGAGAAATCTTGATGCCATCAATCTTCGCCGCGTTTTCACGGATCATCTGAAGGCAGGTCTCCATTGCCTGCATGTGGTCACTTGAACCCCAATAGCCATCGAGCGCCGGATCAAACATCTCGCCAAGCCAGTGCATGACGGCGGGTTGATTGAGACCGGACAGGACACGGTTGTAGACGTGGAGATAGTCTTCCGGGCCTTTGGCGACTTTCACCAGGGCGCGCGAGGCCATGAGAATGACTCGGCCACCCGTGGCTTCCACGGCCTCGCACTGCATCTCGTAAGCTGCGGTGACGTCATCCAAGGTTGTCGTTTCATCCGCGACCAGGTGATCAGTACCCGCGCCGCAGGCGATCAGATGACCGCCCGCTTTCGCGTCTTTGACACTGCGCTGGATCAGTTCCAGCGATGTGGACCAGTCGAGACCCATGCCCCGCTGTGCCGTGTCCATGGCTTCCGCAACCCCGAGGCCCAGCGACCAAAGGTGCTCGCGAAAGGCCATGGTCTTGTCCCAATCAACGGCCGCGTCGAGCCACGGGTCATTGTCCGCAAACGGATCGGCCACCACATGCGCCGCGGCATAGACCACACGGTTCCAGTCGCCGCCCCTTTCCGGTTTCGGCCCCTGTTTCAGTGTAACGGACTCGGTGCCGCCGGCAGCTGTCGGCAGTAAAAGCTTGGCCATGGATCAGATCTCCAGATCGGGCAGATCGACCCAACGACGTTCGCGGGCGCTTTGATATCCGGCTTCAGCCAACTGCACACCTTTCGCGCCTTCGGTCAGTGTATAGTGCCATGGAGCATCTTCGACGATGTGACGCAGGAACTGCTCCCACTGGACCTTGAAGCCGTTGTCCAGAACAGCGTTGTCCGGCACTTCTTCCCAATCCGCGTAGAAATCCAGTGTCTGCGGCTGGTCAGGGTTCCAGACCGGCTTCGGCGTATTCACACGATGCTGGCTATAGCATTTGTGCAGACCTGCGACAGCAGACCCATGTGTGCCGTCAATCTGGAACGTCACGAGATCATCGCGACGAACACGTGTGCACCAGCTCGAATTGATGTGGGCCACGATGTCGCCTTCCAACTCGAAGGTTGCATAGGCTGCATCATCTGCCGTGGCTTCGTACACTTCGCCATTTTCGTCCCAACGACGATCGATATGCGTGGCGGTTTTACAGCTGACCGATTTCACCGGCGCCACCACATTGTCGAGCACGTAGCGCCAGTGACACAGCATGTCGGATACCATGCCTCCGCCGTCTGCGGCGCGATAGTTCCAGCTCGGGCGTTGCGCTGGCATCCAATCGCCTTCAAAAACCCAGTAGCCGAACTCCCCCTTGACCGACAGGATTTTACCGAAGAACCCGCTGTCACGCAGGCGCTTTAGCTTCACCAGACCCGGCAGATCCAGCTTGTCGTGAACGATGCCGTTCTTGACGCCTTTTTCCTTGGCGTACTTCGCGATGGCAACGGCTTCATCCAGACCTTCCGATACCGGCTTTTCGCTATAGACATGCTTGCCCGCATCGATGGCCTTGCGGAGAAGAGTCGGACGCAGTTGCGTTGATGCCGCGTCGAAGAAGATCGCGTCGTCTTCATTCGCAAGCGCTGCGTCCAGATCCGTCGTCCAACGCTCGACCCCGTGTTTTTTGGCGAGCGCTTCAATCTTGTCGGCATTGCGGCCCACGATGATTGGGTCGGGCATCAGGTATGACCCGTCCTTTAGTGCGATGCCACCTTGATCGCGTATCGCCAGCACAGAGCGGATCAGGTGCTGGTTCATGCCCATGCGGCCTGTCACACCATGCATTATGATACCAATACGTTGAGTTCTCATCGTTGTCCTCTTGCCTCTATGTGGCTGCCCGACAGGCTGCCAGGTTCCTCTCTGAAACTTCCTACCAACTAGTAGGTAACGGAAAATGCGTTGTCAACGCAAAAGGATGCGGCCACCGCTGAATTCCAGAGATGGGCGTTGTAGATAAAGGACTATTTTCGCGAGGGTGTGTTACTGTATGCCAAGTTGCCTGGCGAAATCTTGCAACATCGGATTGTCAGGGTTCGCGTTCAAAGCTGCCTTGACCGAGGTTTCTGCCGCCTCCGCATTGCCCATAGCCGATTGCAGCCGGACCACCATGCTCCATGCATCGACACGCTGTGGATCGAGCGCGACCGCTTCCTTGAATGCCTCAAGTGCCGCAGGAAAATTCCGTAGGGTTAGTGCGGTTCCGCCCATCACAAGATGCGTTTCGGGGAAATCGAGGCGATTCGACAAAGAATTCTGCCATTCGCCCATCGCGCCGCGAAGTGATCTGGCGACGGTTTCGGGCAGATGCGCAATAGGGGCACCGAGCAACTGGCGCGCAGCGGCGAAACGAACCGTGCGAACCGGGTCATTCAGTAGTGGCAACAGGTTGGGTATCTGCGTCTGCGGTCCCGCTGCCCTTTGCAATGATGCGGCCCCGGCGCGTAACAGCGGGCTGTCATCCGTAAGAACTGCTTCGGTTGCTCCTGCGATCTCTGGGTCAGCTGCCCGTTCCAGCAGGTATAGAGACGTCGCACGGACGATGTCTGACGCGTTCTCGTTCTGGGCGACATCGAGCAAGCCTTGTTGCGCTGCCGCCGGGTCGTTCTCTGCCTGCGCAAAAACAACACCAAAATGTGATCCGCGATGGACGGACTCCGGATACCACTCCGCGACCTTCTCGGCGGCCCACTCTGCCGGCTTCTCGGTATGGCACGATGTGCAGGCGTCCGGTGCGCCGGTCTTTGCTGCAAGATCGGGGCGTGGGATGCGGAAACTGTGATCCGCGCGTTCGTCGATGCCCATATACACCTGCTCCACCATGTGGCAATTTCGGCATTGGGCCCCTTCGCTTTCCTGTTCATGGAAGTGATGTGAAGGATCGTCGAATTCCTGCAATGGCAGTGTTGGAAAATCGGTATTCCCGGCGGGCGAATGACACTGCGTACATAGGGAGTTGTCGTCTGCCAGAACCTGTGCCGTATGCGGGTCATGGCAGTTGCCGCACCCTACCCCCTGCTCATACATCTTGGATTGAAGGAACGAGCCGTAGACATAGACTTCTTCCATGATCTGGCCGTCGGGGTGGTAAAGATCGGGTGTCAGAAGCGACAGCCGATAAGCATCATGATAAGGTGTCCCCGGCATCGGGTTGCCATCGCCGAAGGCTTCCCGACGCGAATGACATCCGGCGCATTGTTGTATCCACGCCTCGGTCCCCGCGTCGCGAGCCATGCTGAAACCAAAACGGTCAAGGCCTTCGATGTCGACCGGAGCCTGTGTTTTGACCCACTCGATATGGGATGAGCCGGGGCCGTGGCAGGCCTCGCACCCCACTCCGATTTCTACCTGGGTAGACGCATAGCTGTCAGTGTCCGCGTCGTAGTTCTTCTGAAATCCCGTGGCATGGCACTCGGCGCAGCGGGCATTCCAGTTCTTGTAGGGCCCGCTCCAGTGCAATCCATCATTTGGTGGTATCACCGTGTCTTCGTAAAGATGATACCACTCCTTCCGGTCATCATCCCAAACGACATCGAAGCTTTGCAATCGTCCTGGTTCTGTCTCGAAAAGATATTGCTGGAGCGGCTCGATCCCAACCACTGAATGCACATTGTAGTCGGCCTGAGAGCCGTCAGACTCCATCACTTTGGCATGAAATCCGTCCTCGTCTTCCGAGAACTGCACCCGCATGCCGTTGCCTTCGAAGCGCGTCCCATCGAAATCCGCAACGATGCTATCAGCCGTAGGCTTCGTCCATGCGAGCGCATGATGTGATTTCTCCCACGCCTCCGACTCCGACACGTGACAGTCCGCGCATTGTTCGGAACCTATGTAGCGTGACGGGATTTCCTGCGCGGCCAGAGGGCTGGCCAGATATGAAAGAGCGAGGAAGAGACGTGTTGGTTTCAAGCGGCCTAACTCGGATCGGGGAGAGGACGTCCTCACCTGGCTTTGGTCTTAAGGTTGCCAACATGCAGAACAGGTTTTGCATGTGATTGCCAGCCCCAGCGTCAAGCTTTCTGGCCCAGTATACCGAATCCGCCAAAGGCATTGCCAGAATACGTCAATCCGCTTCCCACCGGCGTGCTTGCTGTCTATGAAGGCTGCATGCGGAAAGTTCTTGTCACCGGATCGGCCGGCTTCATCGGCTATCATCTTTGCGAAGCGCTTCTGGCGCGCGGCGATCAGGTCACCGGGTATGATGCCCTGACCGATTATTATGATGTGTCGTTAAAACAAGCCCGGCATGAACGGCTGGAACGCTACGACGATTTTGTCGCCCATGTGGCACGGCTGGAAGACATGGACAGGCTGGCGAAAGTGACGGAACGAGCCCAGCCGGACGTCATCATCCATCTGGCGGCTCAGGCAGGTGTCCGGTTCAGCCTTGAAAACCCGCGCTCTTATGTGGACAGCAATGTGACGGGATCCTTCAATGTGTTGGAAGCTGCACGTTCTGCCAATGTTGATCATCTGCTGATGGCCTCCACCTCGTCGGTCTACGGTGCTGCGCGGCAAATGCCCTTCATCGAGACGCAAATGACAGATCACCCGATGACGATCTATGCTGCGACGAAGAAGGCGTCGGAAGCGATGGCCCATTCATGGGCACATCTCTATGATATCCCGATCACTATGTTCCGCTTTTTCACAGTGTATGGCCCCTGGGGGCGACCGGATATGGCGCTGTTCAAATTCACAAAGGCGATCCTCGAAGGCAAGCCAATTGACATCTACAATCACGGCGAGATGTACCGTGATTTCACTTACGTGGATGATCTGGTGGCGGGGATTGTCAGCCTGATCGACGCTGTGCCGCCCTCCCCTCGGTCAAATGCGCCGACGATTCCCGGCGACAGCCTGAGCCCGGATGCGCCGTGGCGCGTGGTCAATATTGGCAACTCGCATAAGGAAAAGCTGCTCGATTTCGTCGAGGCCGTCGAAGCCGCGATCGGAAAGCCCGCCATTCGAAACTACATGGACATGCAACCCGGTGATGTGCCCGTGACCTGGGCCGATGCGGGTTTGCTGCAAAGCTTGACTGGCAAGCGGCCAGAAACGGATATGCGCGAAGGCGTTGCCCGTTTTGTGCGATGGTATCGCGACTACTATGGCGTATAGAATCTAGCCCGTCAGTGCCTGCGTAACCATCCATATGGCACGCGTTGACCTGATCCGCAGAAGGGTCAGGGATCCGCGATACTTTTCCCTAGTACTCAACCGCCGCGACCCCCAGACCTTTGGCAAATGCGCGGGGCCGGAGGCCAGCACAACCAGCGCCATCGCGGACCACTTAAGCCTGGCGACAAAACCCGTCCCCGCAAGTTGAAAACGCTCATTCGTGGTTCGTCGCCATTTTTTGCGCAACGCGGCCCAGTCCTGCCGCGTCGGGTGTGCGACTCGCCATTCATCGGCATAAACCAATTTATGGCCTAGCGCCGTCGCACGGTGGCACCAGTCAACGTCTTCGGCAACCTCATTACGAAATGGCCCGACCGCCTCGAAAACAGAGCGGGGCGTAAGCAGATTGGCCGTTACCGAAAAGCCCTTTCGCTTGACGTAGTCGCGCTGGTGGAAGGCGAAAACCGTCTCGAACGCTTCAGCGCCGGATCTTGGCGCTGGTGTCTCGTCAAAGGTGTCTACCCTGCCCCCGACCAGATCACCGCGCGCGGCGACCTCCCGACCGCATGAAATCCAATCTGGCGCGGGCTTGCAGTCGCAATCCAGAAACGTCAGCAAGGGGGCAGTGGTTTCCCGGACCCCGCGGTTTCGTGCGGCGGCGGCACCCTTTTGCGGCTCGACCACCAAACGCAGGTCGGGATAGGAGCTCATCAGCCCATCAATATCGTCATCCGAGCCGTTGTCCACCACCACGCATTCCACATCCGTACTTAGCTGAGGATGCAGATGTTCAAGGCAGGTCCGAAGTCTGTCTAGATCGTTGTAGTGCGGAATTATAACAGCAAGGGCATATCGCTGGCGGTCTTCGGACATCAATCACCCTTACATTGGTCACGAACGAGCAATCCTGCTTTAACCTACATAGAATCGCAATGCGAGGCGTCGTATCCGTGCGCTGCTTTACACAGAACGCCACAATCGGTGCCTGCCCACGCAGCAGTTCCATCAACGGCCATAACAGCAACGCCATCATGGTCTAGGTGGAACAACCGACCGAGCACACTGTAGGGGTCAGCCGAGTCTAACTATTGGGCTGCTGTCTTGACGACTATCCGTCTTAGCCCCCGTGTGGTCATGTTTTAGTTCCGGGCGCAGACTTGGGCGCGCCACCCGTGACAATGGTATTGATGTATCGATCTCAACAGAGGGGTCGACAATCGACTTGTATGCAAGCTGATTTGGCGCGAACGCATGATACGAAAGCGCCTACAAATCAGGGACTGATCACCAGCACTCCTCTCGACAGGCAGATTGCATTCGACCAAGATGTGGTCGCCGCAACACGCGGGGCTGGCTATCGCAATAGCGGTTGATCAGGAAGGGTGCTCTGACTGATCGGGCCGTTCGTCGCGCCCCGACAGAAAGATCGCAATGTTCTGCAAACTGGGAACCGACTCGGCGATCGAGCGTATGGCCAGAAGCACGGGAACCGCGATGAACATTCCGATCACGGACCATGCCCATCCCCAGAAGGCTACCGAGATGAAAACTACGACAGGATTCAGCTTCAGGTTTCGACCAACCATGTAGGGGGTGACGAACTGTCCCTCCAAGGTTGTGCAGATCAGGTATAAGCTGGCCGCCAACACCGCCGTACTGACCTGATCAAAGCTCACCAGCCCAATGATAAAGGTCAGGACCACGCCGGCGATTGCACCGAGATAGGGGATGAAGTTCAGCGCGAAGGCCAGCACCCCGAACAGCAACGGGTTGGGCATGCCGACGCTCCACAGGCAGAGGCCCACCACAATCCCGAGACAGGCGTTGATGACGGTGATCGTCAGGAAATACCGGCTGATCTTCTTCTCGATATCAAAGGCAATTTTAATAGCCTTGCGCTTATCGGCAAAGGTCGGGCTCGCCTTGACAAGCTTTTCGTAGAATAGGTCTCCCGTCCCGATCAGAAAGAACAACAAGACCAATGCAAGCGTAATTTGTGCCATCATGTACGGGGCGGTCAGCGCTGCTTTTGACATCAAGCTGCTGTCTTTTATGACAACTTCCTGCGGTTCTTCTTCGCCCTGACCCTCTGCGTCGCCAGTCGCAATGCTTTGAACCTCTTCGCTGGCTTCGGAGATCTTCTCGATTGTCTCGCTAAGCCCACGCAGCTTCTGCTCGACGTTATACATGATGATCGCACGGTCTCGACTGTACTGCTGTATGGGACCGGACAGTACTGCGCTCAATCCAACGAGCAGTCCGACCAACCCCAGCACGACAACGAAAGCTGTCAAGTATGGCGGTACTCCACGTCGGCCAAGCCAGCGGCGTATAGGAGAGAAGGTGAGCGACAGCATAAAGGCCAGGATGACAGGCATGAGAAAGGACCTCGCCAATATCAACGCACCCACTGCTGCAATCAGGAACAGGCCCAGAATGGCCCACTTAACTGCAACAGTCGTGTTGGTGATCGGGTCGGGGGCCGTCATTGCACAGCCTCACGATCACCGCATAAAGTGGTCGTTCTGTGGCCATGCATAGAAACCCCTCCCTGCTTACCGTCAATCTAGTAACGCCAAGGGGCCGGGTTGGTTCAAGGAAAACCACTAACTAGAGGTCTGGAAAATGGATTCTTATCAGCTCGGCAAGTTGATGCTGGGTTGTCGGCTTGGCCATGGTTGATTGCGCATCGTCGACCTCATCCGGTGCAAGCAGTGTCCCCTTCCGGCTGTTCAGAAGTTGTGAAGCATATTCGGAACGAAACTCCGGATGCCCTTGCACGGACAGGCCAAAGCCTGGATACCACAGTGCCGCGTAGTCACAAAATTCAGACGATGCGATCACGCGGGCTCCTTCGGGCAGCGTTTTCACTTGATCCTGATGATAGGCTTGAAGGGACAGTTTCTCCGGTGCGGTGCCAAGTTCGTCAGGCCAATTCACCGGCGTGTACTCATGTACGCCTAAACCCCAACCTTTGTCAGACTTACCCACGGCCCCGCCAAGTGCCTGTGCCATGACCTGATGACCAAAGCAGATCCCGACCATCTTGCGCCCGGCGTCCCGTGCGCGACGTATGAAATCTTCCAGTGGTGCGATGAATGGATGATTTTCATACACCCCGAATTTCGATCCGGTGATGATCCACAGATCCGCATCGTCCGGGCTCTCGGGAAACTTCCCATCTAATACGGCGTATTGAGTTACCTCACCCTCGAGCGGTGCCAGCCAATCGGCCACCATAGATGGATAGTCTCCATGATCTGCTGCCAGTTCTTCCGGCGGGCGGCCTGTTTCGAGAACTCCGATACGAAGAGATGTGGTCATGGTCGGTCCAGAAAATTGTAATGCAAGAAGGTGATCGGCAGCAATGCCCGGCGAAAGCGTCCAAAAGGGAACCTCGCAGGCGGTGCCTTGATCACGTCGGGGCAGATATGGTGCGACTTTCGACCAAGGGCAAGTTCCGCCATCAGCATACCGCAATAGCTGCCCATCGCGACGCCATTGCCGTGGTAGGCGAACGACGCAAACGCATCTGGCCAGTCGCCGATCGGCCCGACATAGGGGGTCAGGTTACGTGACAGGCAGGCCAGGCCCGTCCAAAAATACGGTGTCTCCACCCCGGTCCAGGCTGGAAAGATACGGTCGAATTCGGACCGGACATACGTTCTCATCCGTTCGTGAGCCTGGGGTGTGGCATTCACTCCGCCTCGCATACCGAACAACATTCGCCGATTGGGCATCAGTCGGAAGTAATGCAACAGATGCCGCGTATCATACGCCATTTGGTCAGAGAACCAGCCCTGCTCGGCGATTTCATCATCCGTCAGGGGGCGCGTAACGATGATGTTGCTTTGTATAGGAAGATAGCGCGCTCGCATCCACTCCGGCAAATCGTCCGATGAATACCCGTTCGTCGCCAACAGCAGATGTTTCGCCTGCAACGTGCCCGAAGGGCTTCTCAGTTCGTAGCCATCGTCGATGCGCGTGATGCCTGTTACCGGGCTGTCGCCATGGATGCGTACCCCCTTGGTGACCGCTTTATGGGCCAGCCCCTGTACGTACTTGCGCGGATTTAATCCGAAACCTTTGCGTACGGTCAAACCGCCATGGAATTCTGCGCTGTTCATACCCTGCGCAGCAAGGTCGGCCTTTTCGATCAGTTCGACATCAACGCCATACTCGTCATGGATTTCCTCAGCTTCGCGGCGAAGCCGGTCCATATCCTTGGGGCGATGCGCGAGTACGGTTTCGCCGCTTGAATGACGATCCACATCCAGTTGCAGTCGCACCAATAGATCATCAACGAAGTCAACCGCCGCTTTCTCGGTCTGACGGTATTTCCGGTATCCGGCTTCGCCGAAACGCCGCTTCAGCACGGCATCACTGGCCTTGGCACCGCCCAGACAACAGAATCCGCCATTGCGCCCGGAAGCGCCCCAACCCGGACCATGCGCATCAAGGACCGTGACATCGGCTCCTTCCCGAGCCAGGTGAAGTGCCGCATTCAGCCCGGTAAAGCCCGCGCCGATAATCGCGAACTCTGTCGTTGCACGACCATCAAGCGCGGGACATGTACGCTCATTAGGCGTGGTGGCACGCCAATAATTTAACGTATCCACATCGCGCTGATAGGCATTGTCTTCGAAAATGCGGCGCATCGGGCTTAGAATCGGCTCAGATAATAGCGGTATTCGACCGGCGTGATGATTGAGGCGAGTTCCTTGATCTCGTCACGCCTTACCTCTGTATAGACATGCCGGTAGTTCTCGCCGAAAATTTCCTTTGCAAGCTCTGACTGCGCGAACTGTTCGACGGCAGTCGACCAGTCCGATGCCAGCGGGGGAGCCTGGCTTCCATCTGACGTATCCAGAGGAGGCGGCAGATCGCGCGGATGGTCTAGCCCGTCCAGGATCCCGCCAAGGATCGCAGCAAAGACTAGATACGGGTTCACGTCGGCGCCCGCGATGCGGTGCTCCAGCCGAGCGCCGGGGCCTGCGATCTCTGGCAAGCGCACCGCGGCGCCACGATGATCCATGCCCCATTCCGGACCCGCCGGCGCAAATGACCCCAGACCGAACCGGCGATAGGAATTCAGGTGTGGCGCGAAGATGGCTTGCATGTCACGCATGCTGTCGAGCACGCCGCCGACAGCATGTTTCAACGTCTCCGACAACGGGCCGCCACCGTCGAAAACGTTCCGATCTTTCTCGTCGATCAGCGAGACATGCAGATGCATCCCGTTGCCGGGCAGGTCCGCATAAGGCTTGGCCATGAAAGTGGCTTCCAGCCCATGCCTTGCCACCACGCCGCGCACCAAGCGGCGGAACATCAGCGCTGTGTCGGCTGCGGCGAGCGCATCATCGGTGTGATGGAAGTTCACTTCGAACTGTCCGGGGCCATATTCCGCGATTAGAGTGTCGGTATCCAGGCCCTGCGCAGCGGCAGCATCGAGGATTTCGGTCAGAACGGGCTCTTTGCGCTGCAGAAGCTCCATGTCGTAATTTTGCGCGTCGGGTGTCAGCTTCGGCGGTGCGGGTTCGGCGCGCGAAGTTTCTCGAGCCTGAAGAACATAAAATTCAAGCTCGCTGGCAGTGACGGGGCGAAGCCCTTTTTGTTCAAAGCGTTTCAGGACACCGCGAAGCATCTCGCGCGTGGACAGGGAACTGATTTTCCCTTCCGTGTCGGTCAGTTCCACCAGAACCTGCGCGACATTGCCGTCCTGCCATGGCACTGGTTTCAGCGTGCCGGAAATGGGCTGCATGTAACCATCGGGATCGCCGACGACGATGCCCAGACCGGTGGCCTCGACCTCATACCCCAGAATGTTGGGCGCATATGTGGACATGGGAAGACGCACGCCACCCTTGGCCAGTTTCTCCGCCTGCTCGCCCGGCAGCCATTTACCCCGCAGCACCGCGTTGATGTCGCACAAGAGCAATTCGATCCGCTCCGGCGCACCGTATTCGTCGCAATAGGCGACGAACTCTTCCATGAAAGTCATTGCTTAAAGCCTTCTTCTTCCTCGCGCTTCTGACGAAGGATGGCGCGTTTGGACACCAGCGAGGCGGTGACGACCCCGATGGCGACGATTCCGATCATGATCGTGGACAATGCGTTGATTTCCGGACTAACGCCCAGACGAACGGCGCTGAAGATCTTGATCGGCAAGGTTGTGGAGGACGGGCCTGAGGTGAAGGACGCGATCACCAAGTCATCTAGAGACAGGGTAAAGGCCAGCAGCCAGCCGGACACAACAGCGGGGGTGATGATCGGCAGCGTTACGCTCTTGAAAGCATCAAACGGCGAGCAACCCAAATCCAGTGCGGCTTCCTCCAGCGATCGATCGAAGCTTACCAGCCGCGCAGACACGACAACCGATACGTAACACATCGAGAAGGTCGTATGCGCCAGAACGATCGTGAACACTCCACGGTCCAGCCCGATGGAGATGAACAGCAAAAGCAGCGAAAGACCGGTGATCACCTCCGGCATGACTAACGGCGCGTAGATCATGCCCGAAAACAAGGTCCGGCCCATGAACTTGCCCCCACGGACAAGCACATAGGCTGCCATCGTGCCGAGGACAGTTGCCAAGGTGGATGAGGCGACGGCGACCTTCAGTGTTACCCATGCAGCGTCGAGAAACTGTTCGTTGCGCAGAAGCTCCCCATACCATCGGGTTGAGAAGCCCGCCCAGACAGTTACCAGTTTGGATGCGTTGAAGCTGTAGATGATCAGGATGATCATCGGCAGATAGAGAAATGCGAAACCAAGTGTTAGCGATGTTACATTGAATAGCGAGAAGCGACGGTTCATTGGTCGGCCTCCCGGTTCTTCTGCTCGTTGCGCTGGAACAGGATGATCGGGATCACGAGGATCATCAGCAGGATCACGGCCACGGCCGAAGCGACCGGCCAGTCACGGTTCGAGAAGAACTCTTCCCAAAGCACCTTGCCGATCATCAACGTGCCGGAGCCGCCCAGCAGTGATGGAATGACAAATTCGCCGATCACGGGGATGAAGACGAGGAAGCACCCGGCAATGATACCCGATTTAGATAGAGGGAAGGTCACCAGCCAGAAGGCGCTCAGCCGCGTGCAACCCAGATCCTCGGCAGCTTCCAGTAGCGAGGCATCAAGCTTTTCCAGAGTCGCGTAAATAGGCAGGATCATGAACGGCAGATAGGTGTAAACGATCCCGATATAGACCGCAGTCTTCGTATTCAGAATGGTCAGCGGGTCCGAGATCAGGCCAGTCCACAGCAGGAACTGGTTCAGAAGGCCTTCATTGCTCAGGATACCCATCCACGCGTAAACACGGATCAGGAAGCTGGTCCAGAACGGCAAGATCACAAGCATCATCAATGTCGGTCGCCATTCGGGCGCAGACCGGGCCATCGCGTAAGCAATGGGATAGCCAATGATCAGCGTGATGATCGTCGAGACCAGCGCAATCTGAAGGCTTGACAGATAGGCTTTCCAATAGAGGTCATCTTCCGTCAGAAAGACGAAATTTTCGAAATCAAGCTGTCCGAGGAAGGATTTGAAGCCCTCCCAACCAGCCGCCAGGTCAAGAAGCGGCGTGTAAGGCGGGATCGATATTGCCGTGTCCGATAACGCGATTTTCAGAACGATCACGAAGGGAATCAGGAATAGTGCCAACAACCAGCCATATGGCACAAGTATCAAAAGCAATCGGCGTGGGTTCATCTGTACACCCCGCTTACTCTGTCAGGACGACGCCGGCAGTGTCCGTCCAGGACAGCCAGACCGTGTCGTTCCATGTGAAGGTGCGGCGCGAGATACGACGACTGTTGGTCATCTGCGCCTTGATCATCTGTCCCGTCGTCAGCCGGACGTGATAGGTGGAAACATTGCCAAGATACGCGATGTCGATCACTTCGCCCCGAACGACATTTGCGCGATCGGTTGGGCGTTCGTCACTGACAAGAATCTTCTCTGGCCGAATGACGTAGGACACGTGTTGCTGCTTGCTGATCGGCTTTTGCGTGGCGGCGAGCAGTGGTGGAGTGCCCTCGGCATAAGTCAGGTGGATGCGGTCGTTTTCCTGCGGATCGGCGGAACCTTCAAGGATGTTCACATCGCCAATGAAGTCCGCAACATAGACCGAATTCGGCGCTTCGTAGATTACATCGGGCGTTTCAACCTGCACCAGCTTGCCCTGATCCATGACGGCCACGCGAGAAGCGACGGTCATTGCCTCCTCTTGGTCGTGGGTAACAATCACGAAGGTTGTGCCGGTCTTCTCCTGGATGTCCATCAACTCGAACTGGGTGTCCTGACGCAGCTTCTTGTCGAGAGCACCCAGCGGTTCGTCCAGCAGCAGGAGCTTTGGCGCCTTGGCCAGCGACCGCGCCAAGGCCACACGTTGGCGCTGCCCGCCTGATATCTGGTGCGGCTTGCGGGTGGCAAATTTTTCCAACCGCGTAAGACGGAGCATTTCGTTCACCCTGCCCTGGATTTCGGATTTGGGCATGTCCGAACGCTTCAGGCCAAACGCGATGTTGTCCACCACCGATAGATGCGGGAACAGAGCGTAACTTTGAAACATCATGTTCACGGGGCGCTTGTTGGGCGGCACCGGTGCGATGTTTTGGCCGTCGAGCAGGATCTTGCCTTCCGAAGGCGCCTCAAACCCCGCGAGCATCCGCATCATCGTCGTTTTGCCGCACCCCGATGGTCCGAGCAATGCGAAGAACTCACGTTCGTATATGTTCAGGCTCAGATCGTCGATCGCGGTGAATGTGCCGAACCGCTTTGTGACGTTCCTGAACTCGATGATGGGCTTCTGCTTTGGGTCTTCCCAAGGTGCGAAGCGGTTTTGGGTCGCGAGTTGCGCCATGAATTCCTCAAAAAAGATGGCCCCGCATCTCGTGGAAGCGGGGCGCTTACGATAATCAAGTGCCGGATTTTACCTTGGTCCACAGACGGGTCACCGTCCGCTGCACCTTTGGCTCATAGGGCGTTGTCGTGAAGAGGTTGTTCATGGTGTCTTCATCTGGATAAATGGCGGTATCGCCAATGACATCTTCGTTCAGGAATTCCTGCGAAGCCTTGTTGCCGTTCGCGTAATAGACATAGTTCGACGCGGCGGCCATGTTTTCCGGATCCATGATGAAGTTCAGGAATACATGCGCGCCGTCTGGGTTTGGTGCATCGGCGGGGATTGCCATCTGGTCGAACCACATCTGCGCACCTTCCTTGGCTGCGTTGTAGGCAACCTCGACACCATTGTCGGCTTCGGCGGCACGGTCGCGGGCTTGCAAGATGTCGCCAGACCAACCGACGGCCACGCAGATATCCCCGTTTGCGAGTGCATTGATATACTCGGACGAATGGAACTTCTGGATGTAGGGACGCACGCTCATCAGAACCGGCTCGGCCTTTTCAATAACGTCGGGATCGTGGCTGTCGGGGTCCTCGCCCAAATAGTTCAGGACCATGGGAATGATTTCGGTCGGCGCGTCGAGAAAATGCACTCCGCAGGATGCCAGCTTTTCCATGTTCGCCGGATCGAGCACCAACTCGACGGAGTTGATAGGCGCATCCTCGCCAAGCACTTCTTTGACCTTGCCGACATTCACACCAAGGCCTGTGGTGCCCCACATGTAGTTGATGGAGTATGCATTGCCCGGATCGTATTGGGCTGTGCGCTCTTCCACGACATCCCACATGTTTTCAATGTTGGGCAGCTTGGCTTTGTCCAGTTCTTGGAAAGCGCCGGCTGATATCTGGCGCTGCAGGAACGTGCCGGTTGGCACCACCACGTCATAGCCGGAAGACCCGGCCAGCATCTTCGTTTCCAGCAACTCATTGGAATCGAATACGTCATAGACTAAATCAAGGCCGGTCTCTTCTTCGAACTTGGCCAGCAATTCTTCGTCGATGTAGTCGGACCAGTTGTAAACCCGAACCTCGTCAGCCTGAGCCGCACCTGTAACCGCCGCGAGTGTCGCAGCAATCGGTAGCCATGTCTTTTTCATGTCTCTTTCCCTGTTGTCGTTCGTTCGCTTTTTCATGACTCGTAATTTGATCATAATTTTTCACCGTTGCAATATGGTATTTTCCTGCCTTTGCTCCTAAGCTGTCTCAATTCTGTTCAACAGGCGTCCCCGCACAAGAAATAGGCAGATACAGGCACCATGGAGTCAAACCAGATCAAACTACCCGCGCATGTGATGGTGTATCGGCAACTCCGTGATATGATCCTTTGCGGGGAACTGGCCCCCGGTCAAGCGGTGACCATTCAGGGGCTCGTGAATACGTTGGGCGCGGGCATGACTCCGGTGCGGGAAGCGATACGTCGCCTGACCTCCGAGGGTGCGCTGGAATTTCAGGGCAATCGACGCGTCTGCGTTCCCGAACTGACAACTGCGCAGCTTGATGAGATCGCTTATGCGCGGCTGGCGATCGAACCGAAACTTGCGTTCTGGGCAGCAGAGAAAGTCACACCGGAAGATATTCACGCGCTATCAACGATAGATCAGGCGCTGAACGCGTCTATCGATCGTGGTGATATTCGCGGGTATCTTTATCAGAACCACCGTTTCCATACACATCTCTACAGCTTGAGTGACGCGAAAATCATGATCGGGCTGGCAAACACGCTTTGGCTTCGTGCGGCACCTTCTTTGCGCGTCGTCTGCGGTCGATTCGGCACCGCAAATCTGCCCGACATGCATGCAATTGCCCTCCAGCATTTGCGCGACGGCGACGTTGAGGCGGTTGCCGAAGACATGCGCCAAGACATCCGGCAAGGCATCGAGCAGATCCGCGAAACGATGATTTCCTAGATTTGATCAAATGCTGTTGACAGCGGTCGGTTTGATCATATTCTGCAACCCATGAATGCTCCGCAGACTGCGGATCGTGTCACCGAATTGTCGCGCCTTCTTGTTTCGATGAATGGCGACCGCTTGAGCGAGGACCCTGATCAATGGCTTACAACCACCTGCCAACCGAAGAGCTGCAGGCGCTCGACGCCGCACACCATATGCACCCGTTCACCGATGGCAATGCGCTGAACAAGAAAGGCGCACGGGTGATCACCTCGGCCAAAGGCGTGACCATCACGGATTCCGACGGGAAGGAAATTCTGGATGCAATGGCTGGTCTTTGGTGCGTCAATATCGGCTATGGCCGCGATGAACTCGCCGATGTTGCGGCGCGCCAGATGCGTCAGCTTCCGTACTACAATACCTTTTTCCAGACGACCCATGTTCCCGCCATTGAGCTGGCAAAGAAGCTATCCCAGCTGGTGCCGGGCGATCTGAACCACGTCTTTTTCAACGGATCGGGCTCTGACGCAAACGATACGAATATCCGGATGGTCCGCCATTATTGGGCGCTGAAGGGCAAGCCTGACAAGAAGACAATCATCGCCCGCTGGAACGGCTATCACGGCTCGACGGTTGGTGCCGCATCGCTGGGTGGCATGAAGGGTATGCACGCACAGGGTGGTCTCCCGATTCCGGACATTGCGCATATCGATCAGCCAGATTGGTGGTCCGAGGGCGGCGAACAAAGCCCCCACGCATTTGGTTTGGAGCGCGCTCGCCAGCTGGAAGCCAAGATCAATGAGCTTGGTGAAGACAAGGTTGCGGCCTTCATCGCGGAACCGATTCAAGGTGCTGGCGGTGTTATCATCCCGCCAGAAAGCTACTGGCCGGAAATTCAACGCATCTGCGACAAGTATGAAATCTTGTTGATCGCGGATGAAGTCATTTGCGGCTTCGGGCGGACCGGGCAGTGGTTTGGCAGCCAGACTATGGGTATTCGGCCGGACATCATGACCATCGCGAAAGGGCTGTCATCGGGTTACGCCCCCATCGGTGGTTCGGTCGTTTCTGATGAGATCGCGTCGGTTATCAATAGTGGTGAATTCAACCACGGCTACACTTACTCCGCTCATCCGGTCGCTGCTGCCGTCGCCCTGGAAAATCTGCGTATCCTCGAAGAAGAGAAGATCGTGGAGCACGCTGGGAAAGTAGCAGCTCCGTATCTGGCCGGGAAGTGGGCGGAACTGGCGGATCATCCGCTGGTTGGTGAGGCCAAGATCAAAGGGCTGATGGGATCCATCGCCCTGACCCCGGACGCCGCTTCGCGCGCGGCATTCGCAGCAGGTGCGGGCGTGGTGGGCCTCATGTGCCGGGACCGCTGCTTTGCGAACGGGCTGGTCATGCGTCATGTGGGCGACCGGATGATTATCTCGCCACCCCTGATCATCACACATCAGGACATTGATACCTTGATTGAACGCGCTACGAAATCGCTGGACGAAACTTATGCCGCGGTGAAAGCCGAAGGCCTTCTTTCGGCCGCTTGAGGCGCATGTGGATGTTCTGACCGCAAATGACAGGCAGGGGGAATATCCCCCTTCGTGGTATGCCGCAACTGCTACACCACCTGGGTCATACCCCACCGCGAAGGGCGAGCTGACCTGCGATGTCTGTGTGGTCGGCGGCGGGTTCACGGGGCTGTCAGCAGCTTTGCACCTAGCGCAACGAGGCCTTGACGTCGTCCTGCTCGAAGCCCAACGACTGGCCTTTGGCGCGTCTGGTCGCAATGGCGGACAAGTTGGCACGGGCCAACGTGTAGATCAAACGGAACTGGAGCGGCGCCTCGGCAAAGATGCAGCGCATCATCTGTGGGATCTTGGGCTGGAATCCGTCGCCTTGGTTCGGGACTTGATCGATGCGAGCGGCGAAGACTGCCAATGGGCAGATGGGATCATTCACGCCGATCACCGCGAGCGTTTCGTGCCCGAAAGCCGCGAATATGCTGATCACCTGCAGACCGCTTACGGCTACGACAAGATCCGTTTTGTCGATCGGGCTGAAATGCGGTCGCTGGTTGGGTCATCGGCCTATCATGGGGGAACGCTCGATATGGGTGGTGGGCATATTCACCCGTTGCGCTACGCCTTTGCCTTGGCACGTATGGCTGAGACGTCCGGCGTCCGTCTGTACGAGAATACGCGCGTCACATCCCTCGACCCTGGCATCACCGCAACCGTATCGACAGATAACAGCATCGTTCGGGCCAAACATGTCGTTCTGGGCTGCAATGGCTACCTTGGCCAGTTGGAACCGAAAGTGGCGCAACGTGTCATGCCCATCAACAATTTCATCGCCGCGACTGAACCGCTGGACGACGCGACTGCCCGATCTCTGCTCCGAGACAACCACGCCGTCGGGGACAGCAAGTTCGTCATCAACTATTTTCGGCTTTCGCCAGACAATCGAATGCTATTCGGAGGCGGTGAAAGCTATGGCTACAAGTTTCCCAGCGACATCGCAGCGAAAGTCCGCAAGCCCATGCTGGAAATTTTTCCACAGCTGAAAGACACGCGCATAGACTATGCGTGGGGCGGGACGCTTGGCATAACGATGAGCCGCATGCCCCATTTCGCGCGACTCGCTGAGAATGTAGTCTCGACATCAGGTTACTCCGGGCACGGTGTCGCGATGGCCAGCCTCGCAGGCAAAATAGCTGCTGAGTATGTTGCCGGGCAGGCTCAACGATTCAACCTGATGGCAGACATTCCCACCCCATGCTTTCCTGGTGGCCCGGCTCTGCGCACGCCGCTTCTGGCTCTGGCAATGATCTGGTATTCACTGCGCGACCGTCTTTGAGCGCGCATGTCAAAGGAGGTCACATGACCAATCTGCAAACCGGCAAGTTCTATATCGACGGCAAATGGGTCGATCCCGCTGGCACCGAGACACTGGAAGTCATCAATCCAGCGACGGAGGAAGCCTTTGCAACCATCGCTATGGGCAACCGGCAAGATGTAGAGCACGCCGTTGCTGCAGCGAAAACTGCGTTCGAGACGTTTTCCCAGACCACCAAGGCAGAACGCATCGAACTCCTGGAAGGTATTCTGGCGGCATATGAGCGTCGTTATGATGAAATGTCGGCCATCATCTGCGAAGAGCTTGGAGCGCCCATCTCGCTGTGTGATGCAGCGCAATCCATGGTCGGTGTCGGGCATCTGAAAGGCTTCCTCGATGCGCTTCGCAACATGGAGTTCCGCGAGGAGATGCCATCGGGCGACACGATCTACCGTGAACCCATCGGTGTTTGCGGTATGATCACGCCTTGGAACTGGCCCATCAACCAGATTGCATTGAAGGTTTTACCAGCGTTTGCAGCAGGTTGCACCGTCGTCTTGAAGCCATCAGAGATAACCCCGCTGAACGCCTTGCTTTACGCCGAAATTCTGGACGAAGCGGGCGTACCGAAAGGTGTGTTCAATCTCGTGAACGGTGACGGGCTGAACGTCGGCTCTGCCATTTCACGTCATCCGGATGTGGCGATGGTATCCTTTACCGGATCGACCCGTGCCGGACGTCAGGTGTCCATTGACGCGGCAGAGACGATCAAACGGGTAACGCTTGAACTGGGCGGCAAATCTCCGAACATCGTCTTTGCCGACACCGACCTGGCTGATGCCGTTACAGGTGGTGTCCGCCATTGCTTCCAGAACTCCGGCCAGTCCTGCAACGCCCCAACCCGGATGCTTGTAGAGGCGTCGATCTACGACGAGGCCATGGATATTGCGCGTGAGGCTGCCGAGAATACCCTAGTCGGCAGCCCGACCGATCAAGGCAAGCACATCGGGCCCCTCGTCAGCGCAATCCAGTATGAGCGGGTGCAGGAGCTTATTCAGGCCGGTATAGACGAGGGTGCCACCTTGCTCGCCGGCGGCACCGGGCGCCCGGAGGGCAGCAATCGCGGCTATTTTGTCAAACCCACTGTCTTTGGCAACGTGAACAATCAAATGCGCATCGCGCGTGAAGAGGTGTTTGGCCCCGTCCTTGCAATGATCCCCTTCAAGGACGAAGCCGAAGCCGTTGAGATCGCGAACGATACCCCTTACGGTCTTGCTGCGCAGATCCAAAGCGGTGATACCGAACGAGCGGAGGCGGTTGCTCGTAAGCTCCGTGCCGGAATGGTGCATATCAACGGGTCCGACATCGACTTCGGTAGTCCTTTCGGGGGTTACAAGATGTCGGGCAACGGGCGCGAGGGTGGAAAATTCGGTATCGAGGATTTTCTTGAGATCAAGGCCGTATCGCGCCCATAATTCGTTCCAAAGTCAAGGCGCAACCGCGAATTTTTATGCGCAGAAGGCTGTACTTGCATCCTTCTGCGCATGTCTGAGTATGGATGATCCGCCGAGTTTCGAGCTGTGGTTCCGATGGATCGGCTGGGCCTTGTTTGTGTGGTGCGGTTTGCACTTGGCATAGCTCGTCCGGTGCGATTCCCGCTCGCCTCACTCAAGGACACGAATTCGTCAGGCGGGGTTCCGTCGGCGGGATTCATGGTAATGTGGCCGAAAGGGAAAACGGTTTTGCAAAGGACAGCGACATGCACCGTCGTAAAATGCTGGCAATGGCTGCGTTCTTGCCATTTGGTCTGACCGCCGCGCGTGCAAATGAAGGAAACTTCGAGATTACACGTACGGACGCCGAATGGCGCGAGATGTTAAGCGATCAGGAATATGCCGTGATGCGTGAAGAAGCCACGGAGCGCGCATTCACCAGCCCACTGAATGACGAAAAGCGGAAGGGGCAGTTCCTTTGCCGCGGCTGTGACCTGCCGCTTTATGCCTCGGACACGAAGTTCGACAGCGGAACCGGATGGCCCAGCTTCTATGAGGCTCTACCCGATGCCGTTCGGACAAAACCGGACCGTTCGTTTTTCATGGTCCGCACCGAGGTGCATTGTCGACGCTGTGGCAGTCATCTTGGGCATATATTCGATGACGGCCCTCCCCCGACGGGCAAACGTCATTGCATCAATGGTGTTAGCTTAAAATTCCAGCCAGCAGACAGCGCTTAAATCCGATCGGCCGGTCAGACCTTTATCCATGGTCCAGCCACTATTGTTGTGTGGGCTACGCGGGTGGTGTAGATGGTCCGGGTTGGATCTTGACTGGTTTGCGGAGCCACGTTGAGTGACATCGCATCGTGACGAGCTACCCGACCGTTAGAGGGAAGACGCAGCGCGGCTGGCTTGATCATACTGTCCGGATAACGCGCGCAAAGAACTTGCTATTTCGCGCAGCTCTTCGCCGGAAAGGTCCATCCGAGATAGCCCGTCAATCAGGCATTGCCCGCGCAATTTCCGGTAGTCCTCGCATAGCGACGCGCCCATGTCCGATGTTCGATAGTACACCTCCTTGCCACGCTTGTCCGATTCTAACAGCCCCGCCTTCATCAGCTTCTTCAACGCATAGTTTACCGTGTGCGTATCTTCGATGTTTAACAGAAAGCAGATATCAGAGAGTCGCTTGTCGCGCGCTCTTGAGTTGACATTGTGCAGGACGAGAACTTCAAGTGAACTCATCTCGGCCCCCGCTGCGGCCATGCAGCGCGTCATCCAGCGGCTGAAGGCGTTATACGCAATGATCAACCCGAATTCGAACTCGGACGCTTCCCAGCCCTCGCCTTCCGCAAGGTGGCGTGACGATACGATCCGGCGTTCTGAACGATCAGTCATAAGCTAAATCCCGGCAATTCATTGGCGAATTGCCGGGATAGTAGCTGCAGAATGACCGCCTCACAATCCGGTACTGTTACAGTGTGATACGGTATTGCGCGAAGCCCTCGGCGCCCTCGCCTGCTGGCTCGACCTGGACGCCGCGAGCTTTGACCTCATCCAGATATGTGGCTGCATCTGGCCCGGATTCGAAGAGCACGGTCGCGCCACCGGCATCCGCGAAAGTCCAGTTTCCGTCGGCAGCCGGCGAGATCGTGCCTTCTTCCACGATGTAGCGCACGATCACATCCCGGTTGGTGTCCGGCGCACGCAGGATCACGGTTGAGCCATCTGCACCGGGGAAGCTACCGCCACCGCCCGCACGATAGTTGTTCGTAGCGACGATGAAAGTCTGGGCGAGGTCAATCGGTTGTCCGTTATAAGCCAGATCGACGATTCGATGCGCGTCCGGGTTCACGAGGTTGCCGTCATTGTCATAGCGTGAGGGCTGCGTCACATCGACTTTGTACGTCACTCCATCGATCGTGTCGAAGTTGTAGGATGGAAACGACGGGTTCAGCAGCGTTGCATCCTGTGCACCGGGTTCGATCTGATTAAAGATGCCAACGGAACGCTCCAGCCATTCGCGCACCTGCTCACCCGAAATTGCAACGACCTGCAGCGTGTTGGGATACAGATAGACATCTGCGACGTTCTTGATCGCGACGGGACCAACAGGCACGTCAGTGTAGTAGTCCGGCCCGCCGCGACCGCCGGCTTTGAACGGGGCAGCGGCGGACAGGATAGGCAAGCCTTCCCATTCGGTTCCGCTCAGAAGTTGTTCGACATACCAGGTTTGGGCTTGGCTGACGATTTGAACGCTTGGGTCATCAGACACCAATGCGAAATAGGAATGCAACGGCGCGGTCGTCTGCCCAACCTCTGCCCGAACGTAGTCGAGCGTTGCCTGATGCACCCCTGCGGTGGCATCAAGCGGCGGTTGATAATCCTCGACCAGGGCGGTGACGGATCGATCCTCGCCGCGCTCAAAGATTGGATGGGCGCTTGATTCCGATCCGGCGACCTTCCAGCCATCAGCATCCCGTTCAAGCATCAATTCGATCAGACCCATATGCGAGCCCCAGAACCCAGCCATTGCAGCCGGTGTGCCGTTCATTGTGCCGGCAGCCATGTCGACGCCGTCGCCTTCGAAATCTTCGGAGGGCCAGACGCGGTGTTGGTGACCTGAAACCACCGCATCGACACCGTCCAGCCCCGCGACGTGCCAAGCCGCGTTTTCCATCATTTCCTCTTCCTCGCCCGGCGCAAAGCCGGAATGGCACAGCGCGATCACGATATCCACGCCGCCCTCGTTGCGCATGGCGGGAATCCACGCGCGCGCAGCTTCCATGATATCTCGTGCCACGTACTCGCCTTCCAGATGGCTACGATCCCATTGCATGATCTGGGGTGGCACGAAGCCGATGATGCCGATCTTGATGGGATAAGTGTTACCCGCCCCATCCGTCAGTTCACGATCCAGCACGATATAGGGATCCGCGTAGAGATCATCCTCAATAGGCGAGTCCCCCAAGGAGCGACCGAAGTTGGCGCAGACAATGGGGAAATTGGCGCCCGCATTCACCTTGTCCAGAAAGCTCACACCGTAGTTGAATTCATGGTTCCCAAGCGTGCCGGCATCATAGTCCAGCGTATTCATCCCCGCGATGACCGGATGCACATCACCGTCATTCATGCCACGTTCGTAGGCGACATAGTCACCCATGGGGTTGCCTTGCAGATAATCGCCATTGTCAACCAGCAGTGTATTGGTCGCTTCGGCGCGAAGCCCCTGGATAACGCTTGCGGTGCGCGATAGGCCAACCGTGTCGACCGCTTTATCGGCATAATAGTCGTATGGATAAACGTGACAGTGCAAATCCGTCGTGGACATGATCCGTAGATGTGCCTGACCTTCCGCCGCCTTCGCGGAGAATGGATGCAACGCCACCGCTCCTCCAAAGGCTGTCGAGGTCAAGATGAATTGGCGGCGGGACAAGCCTGTCGGGTTCGGTTGGGCCATATTCGTGCTCCTGTCAAATTCGGTCTCTCGCGCTGTGTCACAGCATTTGCACAACGATGTGACGGTGGTGAACAAGAGTTGCAGGCAGCTACCGTCTTCGCCAAGGCAAAATCACTTCGAATCTCAAAGAAGCGCAAAAGAATTAGGCAGTTGCGCAATATTCCGCCGATGCGACAGTTGTTAAGATTTACTTCGGAACTATTTTTGCTGCAGTGCAATTACAACTGCATAAGCACAGTCCTGAAGGCCTACTGAGACCAGATGATTGAAAAAACAAGAACAACTCTAAGCCGGCGTTCACTGCTGGCGGGTTCTGCTGCGCTTGCAGCATCAACTGCTATCCCGACTTGGGTAATTGCCCAATCCAACGCTCCGGTTTCTGCAAATCAGCCATTTGATTTCGATACGCTGACGGAAGCGGTGAAACAGCGTGCACAAAGCCCGGACCCCGGGCCGGCAAAGATCGAGCCGGTTCTGAAGGATCTGAACTATGATGGTTGGCGCAAGATTCAATACGATCCCGAACGCGCGCGATGGAACGAAGACGGAAGCCGTTTCCACATGCACGCCTTTCATCCGGGATGGCTGTTCCCGGACCCGGTTGAACTTTTCGAAGTTCGTGACGGCGTTGCCGCACCGATGTCGTTCACGACCTCCGACTTCATCTACCACGGGGATCTGGAAGGGCGCGTTGACCCTGAAGTGCCAATGGCCGGTGTCGCTGGCTGGCGACTGGCATACCCGCTGAACCGCGCCGATACCTTCGATGAACTGATCGCCTTTCTTGGTGCAAGCTACTTCCGTGCTCTGGGCCGTGACAACGCCTATGGTGCGAGTGCCCGCGGCTTGGCACTGAACACTGCGACAGGCCAGGCAGAAGAATTCCCGCGTTTCTCGTCTTTCTATCTGGAGCCCCCTGCCCCCGGCTCGACCAGCCTGACAGCATATGCGGTTCTCGACAGCCAAAGCGTGACGGGCGCCTATCGCTTCGTCATCTCACCCGGTGAGAATACCGAGATAGACGTAACTGCACGCCTCTTTTTCCGCAGTGATGTGGAACAGCTGGGTGTTGCACCATTAACGTCAATGTTCCTGTATGACGAAACCAATCGCTCAAGATTCGATGATTTCCGACCGCAGGTGCACGACAGCAACGGGCTCCAGATCAGGCGTCGCGGTGGAACGGTGCAATGGCGGGCACTGGCCAATCCGCCGCGCCTTTCCAGCAGCTACTTCTCAGAGGATGCGCTCAGCAGCTTCGGACTGCATCAGCGCGATCGCGACTTCGCAAGCTATGAAGACGCCGAGTCACGCTATGAGCGCCGACCCTCGATCGACGTCGAGCCCATCGGTGACTGGGGCAACGGCGTCGTCCGGCTGGTGGAAATTCCGTCCGATTTGGAAATCAACGACAACATCGTAGCGTTCTGGGTGCCGGAGGATGACATCCGCGCGGGCGACGAGCGCGAATTCCGTTACCGACTGATTTGGGGCATGCTGAACCCGGATCAGCGCGCGGATTTGGCGTATGTACATACCACACATAGTGGTGAAGGCGGCGTGTCGGGAGTGGAGAACAACGATAGCAGTTCCCGCAAATTCGTCGTCGATTTCTCAGGTGGTACTCTGGATCACTTGAGCGAAGACAATGCCAAATCGCTTGAGCCGGAATTCAACGTTTCCAATGCGAAAATTGAAAGCTGGAGCTTGCACAAGATCGATGGAGAGCACATCTGGCGTTTGGCATTCGATGTAGTTCCCGAAGGAAACAGGCCAATTGAACTTTCGGCTTATGTAACTGGCTACGATCAAAGACTGTCCGAAACCTGGAGCTATCAGTGGGTCCGTTCATGATACATGATCGCTATTTCCCTCAGCCATTTGGTGAGGATACCGAACTGACGCAAATCACGGCGCTGCCTGATGCGCCGCTTGCGATGCCCAAGCAAGCCCTGGGCGACAAATCACCGTCTGTGCGCCGGGCTTGGTGGGCTCGTTTGGGTGCGGCCATGTCCGGGTTCCGGTCATCCCACAGCTGATGCAACCCTTCGTGAATAACGACGCGACTCTCCGGCTCGTTCGGGCAGTCGCAATTGGCTTTGCCATTTTGTCGGGTGCGGTCGGTGCGTTGCTGTTTCTGCAATATGCGGGGTCAGACGGTTTGAGCGGCTTCGACATTCTTCGTGCGACGCTGATCGTCATGGCAACATCATGGATCGGATGGGGTGCCGCGCAGGGTTTTCTTGGCCTGATGCAGCCCAAGCCGAAACCGAGATGGTCCACCGCTCCGATAGAAAGCCAGACAGTCGTGATCGTGCCGGTCTACAACGAAGACCCTCGTGCGACTTTTGCCCGGATCGCGGCGATGGATATGTCTATCGCAGCCCAAGGGCTGGCGGAGCATGTTGATTTCGCGATTCTGTCCGACACGACGAACCCGAAGATCGCACTGGCCGAGCGTGAGCAACTGGCTTGGCTGTTGCAGCGCCGTCATGCAGCCGGACGCATTTTCTATCGCCGCCGAGAGGACAATACCGGCAAGAAGGCCGGCAACATCGAAGATTTCGTAAAGCGGTCCGGTGCGGCCTATGACTTCGCGTTGATCCTTGATGCTGACAGCCTGATGGATGGTACGACGGTGGGTGAAATGATCCGTCGGATGCAGGCAGAGCCGCATCTGGGATTGCTGCAATCCTTACCGCGCGTTGTGAACGCACGTTCGGTTTTCGGTCGGGCGATGCAGTTTTCCTCTGCGATGTTTGCACCAGTGTTTACGCGTGGGCTTGCCAGACTGCAGGGGCATGCAGGCCCATTCTGGGGGCACAACGCTATGGTTCGTATGAGCGCCTTCGCAGAGAGCTGTGGCCTGCCTGAACTGGAAGGATCGCCGCCATTCGGTGGTCACATCCTAAGCCACGACTATGTCGAGGCAGCCCTGCTCGCCCGCAATGGCTGGACCGTCCGCGTTGACCCCGATCTGAACGGGTCTTTCGAGGAAGGGCCGGAAAACATAATCGGCTTCGCCAAACGCGATCGCCGCTGGTGCCAAGGAAACCTTCAGCATTCGCGCATTATCGGGGCACCGGGACTGCGCGGCTGGAACCGGTTCACTTTCGCTCAGGGCATATTGTCGTATGTGGCGCCGCTGCTTTGGGGGCTGTTTCTGGTCGCAAGTATCATCGCCACCGTGACGAATGGCGGCCCGAACTATTTCCCCGACCCTTATATGCCGTTTCCGGTCTTCCCGTCAGATCGTACCGCGCAAGCCATTGGTCTGTTCGCAGGTGTGGTCGGATTGCTTATCCTGCCAAAGCTGTTGATCGGTATCGCATCGGCAGTCGGCTCTGACGCGCGCAGCTTTGGTGGTCCCGTCGTCCTGATACATTCCATCGTCGTCGAAATCATCCTGACGAGCATTCTGGCCCCAATCATGATGATGTTTCAGTCGCGCTCAGTTTTCCAGGTACTGATGCGGGCAGATGGCGGTTGGCCTGCGGCCGACCGTGACGACGGTCGCCTGAGCTTCAAGGAAGCGTGGACAGGTAGTTGGTGGATTACCTTGACGGGCGCGCTGGGGCTTGCCGTTACACTGCTGTTGGCGCCTGAATTGACACTGTGGGTTCTTCCCGTTGCAGGACCAATGCTAATCGCCCCTTGGCTGATCACTGTGACCTCTTACCCCTCGCAAGACCTGCAGGTTTTCCGTGCCCCGGAGGAAACCGAAACACCAGACATCGTCGCGCTATATCATGCACTGCGACAGGAACCGTTGGTTTTCAGTGAGGTATCAGGAGACTTGAAGGCGTTCCAGCCTGCAGAGTGATTGTGGATTCCGGGCGACGCGCTTGGGTTTACCCCCGAAAGCTGCGCATGGCCGTCAGGCTGGCATCTGCGATGTCGAACAGGCGTGCCAGGTAATGCTCGCGCGCTTTGAAGGCGGCTTTGGTGTCGCCCGCGAACCCCTGCTCCAAGCTGGCGATCAACCGATGCAGGCGGCGTTGATGGATACCAAGCCGTGCTTGGATTGGGTCTGCGACGATGCCCGCGAAGGTGGCGAACAGCGCAGCGCCGAGGATCAGCAGCGCGACGAGCCCACCAATCAGGACCGGTGATGCCTGGGCGGGAAAAACACCATACCAAAGTGACCCGATAGCGGAGCCCAGGGGGAATGCAGAGATAGCTACCTGATGGGCCAGAATGGCGGACAGCATAGGAGCAAAGGACACGACACCCGGCGTCAGGGATTGAAACGCGATAGCCCCGGTGCCCAATGTTCCGATTGCTGTCGTCATCTCCGCTACGGCAGACCGGCTGCCCGTGTATTCGCCCATCGTGTTTCCGATTTGCGACCTCAATCGCGCCAGCCCGTCCGCGCCTGAATGTTGGACAATCAGCTCGGTCAGTTCGGGTGATCGCAGTACCGCTTCGGCCAACGCGTCCCGTCTCGATGGGTGATCATCGTCGGACCACGGCAGTTCGAGCAGTTCACAGACCACCTTGCGCTCGATTTCGACACCCAGAGCGGTGGGGAGAAAGACCCTTCGGGTGTCGAGCCATCTGCCCGCGCGTCCGAGCCCAACAACTCGCAGGAAAAGGCCGGCGATCCGGCTAGTCAGATAGACGGGCGATAGGGTCACATTGAGTGGTGCACGCAGTAAATCCCAGCCCAACGCGTGCCGATGTAGTCGAAGCGTTCCGCGCAGTCCGAAATTTTCCCGAACAAATCTGTCCACGCGTGTTCGGCGGCTATCGAAATACCGTCCTGCGGCCTGTTCCAGCGCGTCATGGGTTTCGGGTGGAAGCTGCATCGCTCCGCCTTGCTTGGCCTCGCTCCTATATGCGATGTGACGCGCCGAGGTGCAACGAGATGACTCTAATCGTTTCAGTTCAACCCTTCTTCATTGCATCTAGCAGGGCCGCGCCAAGTGCACCCGTATCCGCGCCGCCGCGCCGCGCGGGGCGTTGCTTGCGGGGCGGATGTGGTTCTGCTCCTCGCAATCTATCCTTGCGAGACGACTGCGCATTGTCCGCGCGGCCAGCACCACCATCCTTTCGCATGCTCAGCCCGATCCGTTTGCGGGTCACATCAACCTCGGTCACGCGGACTTTCACGACATCGCCGGTCTTCACGACCTCATGCGGGTCTTTGACAAAACGATCTGCCAGTTGGCTGACATGAACCAGACCATCCTGATGCACGCCGATATCGACGAATGCGCCAAATGCGGCGACATTGGTAACGGTGCCTTCCAGCATCATGCCCGGTCGCAGATCGGTGATTTCTTCGACGCCTTCCGTGAACGCCGCTGTCTTGAAGCTCGGACGCGGGTCGCGTCCCGGCTTGTCGAGTTCCGCAAGTATGTCACGTACGGTAGGCAGGCCGAAAGCGTCATCCACGAAATCTTCCGCCCGAAGTTTGCCGAGGGCGGCACTGTCTCCCATCAGGCTGCGCAGATCGCGACCGCAGGATTGGACGATACGACGGGCAACGCCGTAGGCTTCCGGGTGAACAGCAGAGGCATCCAGAGGTTCTTCTCCATCGCGAATGCGCAAGAAACCGGCACATTGTTCAAATGCACGCGGGCCGAGACGGTTGACTTTCAGTAGTGCCTTTCGCGAACGGAACGCTCCATTCGTGTCACGATGTGCCACGATTGCGTCCGCCAGTCCCGGCCCGAGGCCCGAAACATGGGCCAGCAACGGAGCTGATGCCGTGTTCAGATCGACACCGACCGCGTTCACGGCATCCTCAACCACAGCTTCGAGCGCCTTGGACAATTTGTGCTGGTCCACATCATGCTGGTATTGACCGACGCCGATGGATTTGGGTTCGATCTTCACCAGTTCCGCCAACGGGTCTTGCAAGCGACGCGCGATGGATACCGCACCGCGCAGGGATACGTCGAGATTCGGGAATTCCCGCGCGGCCAGCTCGGATGCGGAATACACCGATGCCCCGGCTTCGGACACGACAACGCAGGTCGGGCGAGTCGTGCCGGGTGGAACGCGCTTGAGCACACCCTGAACAAGCCGCTCGGTTTCTCGGCTGGCGGTGCCGTTGCCAACGGCAATCAGTTCGATCCCGAATTGCCCCACCAGTTTCAGAATTGTGGCCTCTGCACCCACCAGATCATTCTTGGGCTGGAAAGGATACAGTGTGTCAGTCGCCAACACCTTGCCCGTCGCATCAATGACCGCGGCCTTCACGCCAGTCCGAATACCCGGATCAAGCCCAAGCGTGGGCCGCGCGCCTGCTGGTGCTGCAAGCAGCAAATCCTTCAGGTTTCGCGCGAAGACGGTGATCGCCTCTTCCTGCGCGCGGGCACGCAGATCGTTCATCAACTCCAGCATCATCGACAGGCTAAGCTTCACCCGCCAGGTCCACCCCGCAACCTTGCGCAGCCATTCGTCGGCCTCGCCGGTCCCCCGCGTCTGCACTTGTGCCGCGATCATGGCCTGCGCACGTTCGATGCCCGTCTCTGGATCGGGGGCTATTTCGAGCGTGACCACACCTTCGTTCGATGCGCGCATCATGGCCAATGCGCGATGCGATGGTACATCGCCCCATCGTTCGCGGTGGTCAAAATAGTCGGAAAACTTCGCGCCCTTCTGTTCCTGCCCATCCACGAGCCTGGCGGTCAGATAGGCCTCTTGCTTCATGAAATCACGCATCCGCCCAAGCAATTCCGCATCTTCGGACAGCCGTTCCGTCAGGATATCGCGCGCGCCATTCAGGGCGTCTGTTTCCGTGGGCACGGACTCGGTTAGATAACCTTTGGCCAAGCCTGTGGGCGATACTGATCGATCTGTCAGGATAGCATCCAGCAAGGGTTCCAATCCGCTTTCACGCGCAATTGTCGCCTTGGTTCGGCGCTTTGGCTTGTAGGGCAGATAAATATCTTCCAGCCGCGCCTTGGTCTCGGCCTGCGCGATGTCGCGGGCCAATGCGTCTGTCAGCTTATCTTGCGTCTTTATGGTTTCAAGGATGGTTGCGCGGCGGTTTTCCAGATCGCGCAGATAGACCAGCCGTTCGGATAGGTTGCGCAACTGACTATCGTCCAACCCACCCGTTGCTTCCTTCCGGTATCGCGCGACGAATGGCACGGTGGCACCCTCGTCCAGCAACGTCACAGCGGCAGAAACCTGTCGTGTCGATGCGTCGATTTCAGTTGCGATGGTCCGGAAAATTCGCTGGGCTGTATCCACGTTGCGCGGTCCTTCTTTCATTGGACGTTCTTCTAACCCGCTCGTGCAGGCTGACGCAATCTGGCAAAGCGGGTTTGATCAGGATGAGCGGGGCAAGGTCACTAAACGGGCCAGTTCCGGCGCGTGCGGTCCCACGGTCATGGCGCAGCGGACGTTGTCGATCAGCGCGATATCGTAAAGTTCAGCCAGATCGCCATCAATTCGCAGCCAGTCGACGCAAGCGCCGCTGCGCAGGTCGATGACCTGCACACCGCACCAAGGCTCACTGTCAGCATCACGGAGACGGCGGTCCAGATCCAACCCCTCGAAACGTTCATATCGCGGCTTGGACAGGCCGACAAAAGCGTAATCATTTGCGAAGGCGAGCCCGCGCACAAAGCCGGGGCAGAAGGCAACTGGTTCAAACTGTCCATCGCCAGTTTCCAACCCATCGACACGGCCCAACTCGCCCGTGCCTGAATTCAGCAGCCACAACTCACCGCGGTGAAGCCGTGGTGAGTGTGGCATCGACAGTCCCTCGCAAACGATTCCAGTGGTGGCGACATCAATGACGATCCCGCCCGAGGTACGCCGATCCCGCCACGCATCTACCGTGTTCGACCGACTGACCGCCGTGGCATAACGACACACACCGTCTTGCGTTGCCAGCCCGTTCAGATGGCAGCGATCCTCGTCGATCAGCGCGTCAATGAAGCCGGGCCGCCACAACTCAGCGAAGCTGTCGCGTCGATCGAGAGTACTCAGGCAGTTGAAACGCGTGTTCACGAAGACAACCCGGCCATCTGCCAGAAGTCCGATGTCATGGGCGTCCAAACGACCTGTCAGCCAGCTTTGGCGCGCAACGAAACAGGCGTCGAAAACACTATTGGCAAGTTCTCCGGCGTTGAGCACATTCTGCAAGCGGATAATCTCGAAGTCGCAGCACAGCCAGAGAGCACCCTCGCCGTTCGAAACAATTCCCATCGGCTTGGGCATGCCGGCACGATGCACATTCAATGTGCCGTCAGGCTTGTGCCCGACAGTGTAGAGGCACCCGGACTGATACGACGTGAAGGCCAGTGACACCTGCAGATCGGCCAAACGCTGAACCAATCCACGCGAGGCGGAGTACACTTCGTTTAGCAGAGCGGGATTGTCCGTCATAGATCACTCCTCAGCAGCAGGACCACTACAGCGGATCGCACCCGCCCGCGCAAGCGAGTGTTACGCCGTTGATCCTCCATCGACGGTCAGGACGGTTCCGGATGTGCGC